>NZ_JBDODP010000014.1:0-78273 GCF_044582135.1 Guyparkeria halopsychrophila
CGGTGGTCCGGCTTTTCAATACCGTCGGGCCTCGACAGACGGGCCGCTACGGCATGGTGGTGCCGCGGTTTGTCGCGCAGGCTGTATCCGGCGAGCCCCTGACGGTCTTCGGCGACGGGGAGCAGAGCCGCTCATTCACCGATGTGCGTGACACCGTCGTGATGCTTGACCAGTTGGCCGGGCAGGCGAATACCAAGGGGTTGATCGTCAATGTCGGCAGCGATCGTGAGCTGTCCATGAATGCCTTGGCGGATCGTGTGATCGAGCGCGCCGGCTCGAGCTCGGGCATCGAGCGCCTCTCGTACGAGGTGGCCTACGGGCAGGAATACGTGGACATTCCGCATCGCTGCCCGGACGTGACGCGGCTGCATGGGCTGATTGACCACCGACCACAATGGACACTGGATACCACCCTGGACGATCTGATCGCCCGGGTCCGGCAAGCTGAAGGCTCCTGAGGAGAGCGCATGGCAACCACTCCCTACTTCGTTCTGAGTCCGAGTGCCATCTTGAGTATCATCGGCCTGCTTCGCGGGCCGGACAAGACTGACCCCAATCCCGCCGAGGACTGGCGCGATGCGGTTGTCGATGTGGTCATTCCGACGCTCAACGAGCAGGCCAACGTGGTGCTCTCACTGGAATCAGTGCGGCGGCAAACGATGCCGCCGCGGAATATCATCCTGGTCGACGATGGCAGCTCGGACCGGACCATCGAGTACGCACGGCTCTTCGCCGATCATCACAACATGCCGTTGACGGTGATCAAGCGTGCCCATCCGCTTGGCAAGACCCCTACGATCAAGCGCCAATCGCGCGAGTACAACGCCGATGTCGAATTCATCCTCGACGGCGATACCTATCTGGATTCCGACAACTACATCGCTCGCGCCGTTGAGGAGCTCTACAAGGGTGTGGGGATCGCCAGCGCCTGCGGGGTGATTATGCCTACTCGGGAGAAGGACCGGCGGCGTCGCATCGATGGCCCGGCGATCCGTGCCTTTCTAGAGGCGCATAAGGATTTTGATCTGCATCAGCCTCAAGGGGGCTGGTGGCACCGACTGAACCGCAATCTCACCGTCCTCTATCGCCAGCAGCTATATACCTTCTTGCAGCGGTTCGTCTACGTGGGTCAGATGGAAATCTTCGGCAGCATCACCAATCCGGTGGGTTGTGCCGTGGCCTATCGACGCAAGTACATCAAGGATCTTTTTGACAAGTACGAGCCGGTGCTGGGTGATGACCTAACCAATTCCGAGGACATTTTCATCGGTTTTGCCCTCATGAACGAAGGCTATCGCAACATCCAGCTACAAGACGTCAGCGCCCATACGTTGGAGCCGGAGATGCGCAATTTGCCGCGACAGATCTACCTGTGGTCGTCATCGTTCCTGCAGAGCTGCTACTACTTTGACGGCCTGCTCGGCAGCCCGTTCAAGTCGCTGCGGCGCCTGCGCGGTCGCTACCGGGAAAAGCACGATCCGGCGATGAAGGAATTGGTCGCGCGTCGCCAGATCCGCGAGGCCTATCGTCAGCCATTCGGGGTGACTCATACTGAACGTCAGGGACGTCCAGCCGGCTGGATTCCCTTTTTGGCCGCGTTCGAGAAGGTCGGCTTCCCGACGGCCTTGTTGATCATGCTCTTGCTGCAACTATGGGAGCCGCTGATCGTCACCCTGATTGCGGAGATGATCATCGCGGTGGGTATTCTTACCGCCATCTCGAAGGGGCGGCGTGTCAAGGCATTCATACAGGGCATCCTGATGACCCCGGTACGCTACGCGAGCCTCTTGTACGAACTGGTCACGATCGGGCGCTTCGCCACCGATCTTTGGATTACGGGGAATAGAAAATGGCGCAAATGACACGTCTTCCCCGCCACCCCCGTTTTTCGGGAAGGCTGGTGGGGCGTCTGGCGGCCGCCGCCCTAGGCGCGGCTATCATCCTCGGTCCGCAGGCGACGTGGGCCCAGTCGGTGCCCGATGCCGCGATCGGTGCCGAGATGCGCGAGGACTGGACGGCGGCGGCCGAGATTTACCGGCGTGCCCTGGACGCCGACCCCGAACGCATTGAACTATGGCGCCGCCTGTCCGACGTGCTGGCACGCGACGGCCAACCGGAGGCCGCAGCCCAAGCCCTGGAAGGTGCCGTGGCCGTCGAGCCGGATGACCCCGATCTGCGGCTGGCGACCAGTGCGGCGTGGGCGCAGGCCGACCGACCGCGGCGCGCGCTCGAGCATTGCCTCGCCGCGGCCGACGTGACACCCGAGAATGTCTCGACCTTGCGGATTTGTGCCCAGCAGGCCAACTGGGCCGGTGATACGGCCGCGGTGGCGGACATTTCCGGTCGGGTCCACGCCATCACGGGCGAGTCGTCAGACCTCAAGTCCTACGCGCGTGCCCTCGGCGGAATGGGCGAGCTTAACGAATCGGTCGCGCTGTACCGTGACTATCTCGCCTCGCATCCGGATGATGCCGAGGCGTTGCTGGGTTACGCCACCATTCAGACCTGGCGCGGCGACTATGCCGAAGCCGCCGAGGCGCTAGCCCACTATCGAGAGGTGCAGGGCGAGGATGTCGAATGGGCCGCTCGCAGCGCGCGGCTGCTTGCCTGGGCACACCGTCCGACACAGGCGCGGGTGCTCAACGACGAGCTGATCGCAGAGGAGCCCGACAACTACGAATACCTCTACACTCGCATGCTGATCCTGCGCGGCGAGAAATGCCACAGCGAGGCGATCGCGGCGCTCGAGCCGCTCAAGCGCCTGCGCCCGGATTCCAAGGACACGCGTGACGCCATACGCAGCACGCATGCCTTCCTGCGCTCGAATGTCGGCATCGAGGCCGGCTGGCGGGATGACGCTGACAACATCAGCCAGCGTCGCTTCGCGGTCAAGGGGCGGTGGTCGTTGACGCCCGAGACCTATCTTTACGGCCGGCTTGAGCGTCGCGACCTGCGCACCGAGGCGAGCAGCCCATACGTCGGTGTCGAGGGCGACACCAGTATCGACATCGAGCACGGCTGGGTGGGTGCTCGTCATCGCTTCGGCCCGCTGGTTGAGGTCGGCGGCGAAATCGGCGCGGCGCGCATCGATGGCGGGGGAGGGGATCTCGGCCTTTATGGTCTCTACGCCGACCTGAGACCGCGAGACAATCTCTGGGTAGACCTGTCTGCGACCCGCCGCGTCTGGGATATTTCGCCGCAGTCGGCCTCGCTCGGCATCACGGTGCGAGATCATCGTGCGCGGGTCCACTGGCAGCCGACGCTACGGCATTCCGTCAATGCCGAGGTGGCCCATGGTCGCCTGAGCGACGGCAACCGTCGCAACGAACTGTTCGTCAACCCCTACCGGGCGATGCTGCGCACCGAGCGCTTCAATTTGGATCTGGGCGTCTCAGCGCACTGGCAGGATTACGACAAGAACCTCGACAACGGTTACTACGACCCGTCGAACTACCGCCGCTTTGCGCTCACCGCGGTGGGCTACTGGAAGTTCTCCGACGACGACGGGCTGAACGTCTCGCTCAGCCCGGGCTGGCACACCGATGACAGCCTGTCCAAGTACGAGTTCGGCACGGATGTGTCTGTCGAGTTGATCAACGGCATCTACCGGGATTGGTACAGCCGGCTGGGCGTGTCCTACAGCGACCGCTCCCAGACCACCGGTCGCTATGACGCCTATGCGATCAACTGGGAACTGGTGCGTCGCTTCTGATGCCGCCAGTACCCGGGGACTCCGGGTGAAGACAAGCCCCTGATCTGATAGAGTCGCGCCCTTGTCTGCAGGACTGCGCCGCCTTCCAGCATGCCAGCGAAGGCGTCCCCGCCGTTCGTCCGACTCGTCCTTACGTACTCGATCGCGCCACGGAATGGTCGCCTGCTGCCCGGTCTGTCGGGCGGGCGGCGTTTCCCGTCGTTGGCGCGACAGGGGCATCGTGTCGTGATCGCGAAAGGCGAACCTGGCGAACCTGGCGAGTCGGCGATCCTGTCTAACCGAATCCGCTGGACAGAGAGTCACGATGAACTGGTACCGCATCAAGCAGGAATGGTTTTCCAATATCCGCGGGGACCTGCTCTCCGGGCTGGTCGTCGCCCTGGCGCTGATCCCGGAGGCGATTGCCTTCTCGATCATTGCCGGCGTCGACCCCAAGGTGGGCCTGTACGCGTCGTTCGCCATCGCCGTGGTAATCGCCTTCACCGGTGGTCGGCCGGGCATGATCTCGGCGGCCACCGCGGCCACGGCGCTGCTGATGATCACCCTGGTCAAGGATCACGGGCTGGAATATCTGCTGGCCGCCTCGATACTCGCCGGGGTGCTGCAGATCGCGGCGGGCTACATTCGCCTGGATCGGTTGATGCGGTTTATTTCCAACTCGGTGATGACCGGCTTCGTCAACGCGCTGGCGATCCTGATCTTCATGGCCCAGTTGCCCGAGCTGACCAACGTCACCTGGCACGTCTACGCGATGACGGCCGCGGGCCTGGCGATCATCTACGGGCTGCCCAAGCTGACCACGGCGATCCCCTCGCCGCTGGTCACCATCGTGGTGCTCACCCTGATCGCCTGGCTCATGAACATCGACGTGCGCACCGTGGGTGACATGGGCGAAATGCCCGATACCCTGCCGGTGTTCCTGTTCCCGGATATCCCGCTGAACCTCGAGACGCTGATGATCATCCTGCCGTACTCGGCGGCGATCGCGGTGGTCGGTCTGCTCGAATCCCTGATGACGCAGAACCTGCTCGACTCGCTGACCGACAGCAAGACCAGCAAGGCACGCGAGTGCAAGGGGCAGGGGATTGCCAATATCGTCTCCGGCTCGATGGGCGGCATGGCCGGCTGCGCGATGGTTGGCCAGTCGGTGATCAACATCAAGTCCGGCGGGCGCGGGCGCCTGTCCACTTTCGTCGCCGGTCTGTTCCTGCTGATCCTGGTGGTCT
Organism: Guyparkeria halopsychrophila; assembly: GCF_044582135.1. Taxonomy (NCBI): domain Bacteria; kingdom Pseudomonadati; phylum Pseudomonadota; class Gammaproteobacteria; order Chromatiales; family Thioalkalibacteraceae; genus Guyparkeria; species Guyparkeria halopsychrophila. Next base: position 4,939 of record NZ_JBDODP010000014.1, read on the forward strand.
TTCTGGCGCCGGTGCTCACCCTGATCCCGATGGCCGCGCTGGTGGCGGTGATGATCATGGTTTCGATCGGCACGTTCAGTTGGGGATCGATCCGGGATCTCAAGAAGCATCCGACGAGCACCAACGTGGTGATGCTGATGACGGTGATCGTCACCGTGGCGACCCACAACCTCGCCTATGGCGTGCTCACCGGCGTGCTGCTGGCGGCGATGTTCTTCGCCAACAAGGTGGGGCAGTTCATGCATGTGTCCTCGTGGCTGTCCGAGGACGAGAACGATCCGCGGCATCGCACCTACGAGGTAAGCGGGCAGGTGTTCTTCGCCTCGACCGAGAAATTCCTCGAGTCGTTTGATTTCAAGGACGACGTGGATAAGGTGTCGATCGACCTGTGCAAGGCGCACTTTTGGGATATCACCGCGGTGCACGCGCTCGACAAGGTGGTGGTCGACTTCCGCCGGGAAGGTATCGAAGTGGAGGTCATCGGCATGAACCAGGCCACCGCCACGATCGTCGACAAGCATGGCGTGCACAACGATCCGGACGCCGCCGAGAAGCTGATGGGGCACTGACATGGGAGCCGAGAACATGACCGACAACAAGGACCAGGTGCTCGCCTGCATCGACGGCTCGCGCTCCTCCGAGGCCGTCTCCGACTATGCCGTCTGGGCGGCGCAGGCACTGGCCGCGCCGCTAACCTTCCTGCATGCGATCAGCAACCCGCATGCCCCGGCGAAGACGGATCTGTCCGGCAACATGACCCTCGGCGGGCGCGAGAAGCTGCTCGAGGAGATGGTCGAGCTGGAGGAAAAGCGCGGCAAGCTTGAACGCGAACGGGGCCGGGTCCTGCTGGCCGACGTGCTCTCGCGGGCACGTGACCGCGGGTTTGATGCCCCCGCTGAACTGTTGCGCAACGGCGACATCACCGAGGTGATCCTCGAGCTCCAGGATGCGATGCAGATGCTGGTGCTCGGCAAGCAGGGCCAGGATGGTGACGCGGTTGCCATGCACGTCGGCAGCCACCTGGCCGGCATCCTGTCAATGATCCACAAGCCGACCCTGGTCACGCCGCTTGAGTTCAAGCGGCCCGAGAGCTTCCTGATCGCCTACGACGGCAGCCCGACGGCCTACAAGCTCGTGGAGATGGCGGCGAACACGCCGCTGTTGCAGGGTCTGCCGGTGCACATTCTGATGGTGGGCGAGGAGAAGCAGGCCAACTGGGACAAGATTCAGGCGGCCAACACCAAGCTGCAGAAGGCCGGCTTCGATACGCAGGTCGCCATCCGCCAAGGCAAGGTCGACGAGGCGGTGTCGATGTACCTCGAGGAAAAGCACATCGATCTGCTGGCGATGGGCGCGTACGGCCACAGCCCGATCCGTTACCTGGTACTGGGCAGCACCACCACCAAGATGATCATGAAGGCCAACGTGCCGCTGCTGGTGGTGCGCTGAGCCGCGCTAAACGTCGCACTTTGGCGTTGTATGAAAGAAAGGCCGTGCCTCCGGGCACGGCCTTTCGTGTTTAAGCAGCTTCGACGTGCTTACGTGTCTCGGTCGAGCAGCGGGGCGAGGCACTGCTGGTCATTGTCGAAACGCAGCACCGGGGGTGGTTGCGCCACCAACCGGGGCAACCATTCGGCGAGTGCGCCTTGGTTGTCCGGCGAGTCGTTGTCGCTGGGGTCTTGCGGTCGGCGATTGAGGATGATGGCCGCCAGCGGAATGCCCCGGCGTTCGAGGGATTCGGCGGCTGCCAACGTGCTCGACAGGGTTCCCAGCCGGTCGGGGGCGACCAGGATGGCCGGCAGCCCGGTGTATTCGGCCAGGCGGACGTTCAGCGCATCGTCGGCCAGCGGCGAGAGCAGGCCGCCGGCGCTTTCGATGATCACGCGTTCGGTGGTCAGTTGGGCCAGTGCCCGGTCGAGAATCGGGGCAAGATCGCGTTTGAATCGCAGTGTCTGGCCCTCGCGGCGGGCCGCTTCTGGGGCGGCGACCGGGGCGAGATAGCGGATGGGGCAGACCGTCTCCAGAGATTCGCGCCAGCCGGCCGCCTCGCGCAGGGCAATGCCGTCGGCCGGCTGGCGTTCGTCCTCACGGAGCTCGCAGCCGGTTTCCACCGGCTTTCTCACCCGGGGCGACAGGCCGTGTTCGCGCAGCAGCCGCGCGAGTGCGCAGGAGACTACCGTCTTGCCAACGCCAGTGTCGGTCGCCAAGACGATCCAGCCGCGCGGATTGTGTGTCGGCGCGCTCATGCAATACCGGGCAGGTCCTCGCCGGTCAGTCGGCGGTAGGCGGTCAGGTAGCGCTCGCGGGTCTGGGCAATGATCTCGTCGGGAACGGCCGGCCCGGGGGCGGTCTTGTCCCAGTCGAGGGTTTCCAGCCAGTCACGGATGAACTGCTTGTCGAACGACGGCGGACTGATGCCCGGGCGGTATTCGTCCGCCGGCCAGAAGCGCGAGGAATCCGGTGTCAGCGCCTCGTCGATCAGGTGCAGCGTGCCGTACTCGTCGAGGCCGAACTCGAACTTGGTGTCGGCAATGATAATGCCGCGTTTGGCGGCGTAGTCAGCCGCCAGGCGATACAGCCGCATGGCGGTGTCGCGTACCTGGGCGGCCATCTCCGGACCAATCAGGCGTTCGGTTTCGGCGAAATCGATGTTCTCGTCGTGATCGCCGACATCGGCCTTGGTCGCCGGGGTGTAGATTGGTTCGGGGAGCTTGTCGGCCAGCTGCAGCCCGCCGGGCAGCGTGATGCCGCAGACCGCGCCGCTCGCCTGGTAGTCCTTGTAGCCCGATCCGATCAGGTAGCCGCGCACCACTGCCTCGATCGGCAGGGCCTCGAGATTGCGCACGATCACGCTGCGGCCCTCGAGTTGGGCGCGCTGTGCTTCGTCCGGCACGATGGCGCTCAGGTCTTGTGCCTCGCAAAGGTGATTGGGCACCAGGTCCTGGCTTTTCTCGAACCAGAAGCGCGAGATCTCGGTGAGCACCCGGCCCTTGTCGGGGATCGGCGTGGGTAGGATCACGTCGAAGGCCGAAACCCGGTCGGTGGTCACGATCAGCATGCGTTCGTCGTCGATGCGGTATAGATCGCGCACCTTGCCGCGATGGATCAGTTCCAGGGCGTCGATGTGCGTGTCAAAGACGGCGGGGGCCGAGTGTGTCATGGGCGCTCAACTGCTAGCATGCTAAGGATTTGCCGCCCGGTGGGTTTCCGGGCATTCGGCTATTGTACGAGAGCGCGCCGCGCGATGCGATGCGCAATCACCCGGAGGACAGGTATGAGTTGCGGTGTTCGCATGTGGTGGCAAGGCGGGCTCGTTGCTGTCTTGATGATGGCGTTGGCCGGCGGGGCTCGGGCCGACTTGGCGATTCCCCTGGGCGAGAGCGGCGAGCAGCTTGACGTGCGAGTGATCGAGCCGCCGGAGGGCGCGTCGGCCGACAGCCCGCTGGTGCTCTGGGTCGTCAACCAGTACGGCGACAGGGCCGGGCCGGATAGTGTCGCCCATGCGTTGGCACGTCGCGGCGCGACCGTCTGGATGGTCGATGTAATGGATTCGTTGTTCCTGCCGCGGTCGGACGTCAACGTCCGCAACGTCGACGGCAAGCCGGTCGGTTCCCTGATTCAACGGGCCGTCGAGGAAGACCGGCCCACCGTGGTGGTGGCCGCCGACCGGATGGCCGTGCCGACCCTGCGCGGGATGCGCTGGTGGCAGCAACGCACGAATGATCCCGACGCGCTGGCAGGCGCCGTGCTGATCTTCCCGAGCCTGTATCGAGGCGCGCCGGTGGCGGGCGAAGAGCCGGAACTGTTCTCGATCATCGATGCCACCAACCTGCCGGTGATGCTGTTCCAGCCGGAGCGTGGGGTGTATCGACATCGCCTGCTCGACCTGCGCGAACGTTTCCTTCAGGCGGGCAGCGACCTGTTCGTCCAGGTGATCCCCGGGGTGCGCGACTACTACCACATGCACCTCGACGAGCCGCAGCTTGATTCGCTCGATCAACTCACCGAGGTCATGGACGACCCGGCCGAGGCCCGTGCCGTCCGGGCGCTGCCCAACGACATCCTGCGTTCGATCCCATTGCTGGCCGGCGCCAATCATCCCAGCAAGGTGCGGCCAATCGACCCCGCTCGGACCACGCCCGTGGATCGCCAGACCGGGCTGCTGCGGGTCGAGCCGCAGGAGGCGCCGGACTTTGAGCTAACGGATCTCGAGGGCAATCCCCAGAGCCTCGATCCCGATTTCGGCGGCGTGCAGATCGTGAACTTCTGGGCGACCTGGTGTCCCGCCTGCGTCGAGGAGATCCCCTCGATGGAGCGACTCGCCCGTCGTTACCCCGATCAACTGAAGATCTACGCCATCGCCTTTAAGCAGTCGCCCGAACACCTGCGCGAGTTCATGCAGGACTTCGATGTCTCCTTCCCGGTGCCAGTCGATCCGGACGGCGAGGTGGCCGCTCGCTACGATGCCTTCGCCTTCCCCTCGTCCTTCCTGGTCGCGGCCGACGGACGCATCCACTACTCGGTCAACGCCGGCATTATCTGGGATACCGAGGAGGTCGATGCGATCGTTCGGGAAATGCTGGAAATCGAAAGCGATTGAGCGGGACGCCGCTAGCCGACAGCTTGAGGAAGGGCGCGTAGGAGCGGCTTTAGCCGCGAAAGGTCGCAAGAAAGCGAGACATCAAAGGGCGGATGCGCGCCCTCTGATCCTGAACGCTCATCTCCTGCGTGTTTCGGCCGCCTGACACCCCGGACAGAACCAGGTCGAGCGCTGGCCCAGGACGACGCGCTCGATCGGCGTGCCACAGCGACGACAGGGCTGGCCCGTGCGTTCGTAGACGGTGAGCGTCTGGCGGAAGTAGCCGGGATTGCCCGAGGGGGCGAGAAAGTCGCGTAGCGTCGTGCCGCCCTGTTCGATCGCCGCGGTGAGCACCTGTCGGATCGCGGCGGCGAGGGCATGGCACTCGTCGTGGTCGAGCCGGCCTGCCGGGGTCATGGGATGAATGCCGGCGAGAAACAGCGCCTCGGAGGCGTAGATGTTGCCTACGCCCACCACGATGTCGGCGTTCATGATCGCCTGTTTGATGGCCACGCGCCGGCCGGCAAGCCGGCTGGCAAGGTGGTCGCCATCGAATGAGGGGCCAAGCGGCTCGGGGCCGAGTCTTTCCAGGCGCTCATGCGGCGCATCGACCCGGTCGGTCAGCACGGCGCCGAATCGCCTCGGGTCATGCAGGCGCAAGACCCGGCCGTTGTCGAGACGCCATTCGACGTGATCGTGTTTGCGCGGCGGGTTGCTCGGGTCGTCCAGTCGCAGGCTGCCCGACATGCCCAAGTGGATCAGTACCCGGTCGCCGCCATCGAGGCACAGCAGCAGGTACTTGGCGCGTCGCTCGACCGCCTCGACTGGGCGACCCGTGAGGAAGGTGGCCAGGTCCGCGCGCACCGGCCAGCGCAGGCGGGCGTCACGCACGGCGACACCCTCGATGCGGTGGCCGGCGAGGAACGGCTCGATGCCGCGGCGGGTGGTCTCGACTTCAGGTAGTTCGGGCATGACACGAAGAAACCCCGCGAGGCGTCCTCGCGGGGTCCATCAAGGGCCGATCAAGAGGGGGCTGGCCGTCTGGCGACGGCCGAGCGCCTTACTTGATCTTGGCTTCCTTGTACATGACGTGCTTGCGTACTACCGGATCGTACTTCTTGATTTGCATCTTTTCCGGCATGTTCCGCTTGTTCTTGTCGGTGGTATAGAAGTGGCCGGTGCCGGCACTGGATACCAGTCGGATCTTGTCGCGCATGTCGTGTTACCTGTCGATATATGGTGGTAAGCGGTGTTTCAGACCTTCTCGCCGCGCGCACGCATCTCGGCGATGACCGTCTCGATGCCGATCTTGTCGATCGTGCGCAGGCCGTGGCTGGAAACACGCAGGCTGATGAAGCGCTGCTCGCTCTCTACCCAGAACCGCTTCTTGTGCAGGTTCGGCAGGAAGCGACGCCGGGTCTTGTTGTTCGCGTGCGATACGTTGTTACCGACCGCCGGGCGCTTCCCGGTTACTTGGCAAACTCGGGCCATGATTGTCTCCTGAGCGACTCGTCTTGTTTGCGCGCGTGCCGAGGGGATCGGAGCCATTCCGGCGGCCGGCACGCGGGCGGGTCAATTCAAAGGCCGCGTAGGATAAGGGAAGGCCTGCACGAATGCAATACCGTTCTGTGCGCCTCGAGACGGGGTGATGCAAGGCAACCGTCCGTCGCGCAAGGCTGCTTACCTTTCCAAGGACGGCAAGGCCACGGTTGCCCGGCTCGAGCTGCGCCCTACGGGGCTTGGTGGCGAGTGATCGATTCTACCCGACTCGCCCTCGGTTTGGGTGGTTTCGTCGCCGGTGTGCGCAGACATGCCGTGTCATTTGGCCACATCAACCGGTCATGGGCCACACCCACAGGATCATGGGCACGGCCACGATCACGACCAGCAAGGACAGCGGTAACCCCATCCGCCAGTAATCACCGAACTGGTAGCCACCGGGCGCCATGACCAGGGTATTGGACTGGTGGCCGATCGGCGTGAGGAAGGCGCAGGAGGCACCGATGGCCACCGCCATCAGGAACGGATCGGGCGAGGCGTTCATCCCCTGCGCGATCTGGATGCCGATCGGGGCGGCAAGCACCGCGGCGGCGGCGTTGTTGACGATGTTCGAGAGCAGCATGACCGCGACCATCAGCAGGGCGAGCATCATGAAGGAGGGCAGGTAGTCGGCCATGCCGAGCAGGGCCTCGGCGATCAGGGCCGAGCCGCCGGTGGTTTCCAGGGCCTGGCCGACCGGCAGCATGGCGGCGAGCAGCACGATCACCGGCATGTCGATGGCCCGATAGGCGTCATCGGAGGGCAGCAGGCCGGCGATCACCATCGCCACGGCGGCACCGACCAGCGCGGTGGCGACCGGCAGGAGATCGAAGGCCACCAGCACCAGGCCGGTCGCGAAGATGCCGGCGCCCAGTGCCACCCGGCGGGGACGGGCAATGTGAAAGCCGCGCGAGGCGAGCGGCAGACAGCCGAGTCGGCTCATCGCGTCGGGCAGGCTTTCCTCGCGTCCCTGCAGCAACAGGATGTCGCCAGGGAGAAAACGGATGTGACTGAGTCGCTGCTTGAGGCGCTTGCCCTGCCGGGCGACGGCCAGGATGTTCACGCCGTAACGTTCGCGCAGATCGAGTGCGACGGCGGAAGCCCCGACCAGTCGCGAATTGGGTGCGACGATCGCCTCGCTCAGGGTCAGTTCGCCGCTCGACTCCCCGGGTTCCTCCGACGACTCCTCCGAAGACTTGTTGGATTCACTGCCGGCAAGCTCCAGTCCGGTGATTTCGAGCAGGGCCTTGAGCCCGTCGGAATCGGCCTCGACCAGCAGGATGTCGCCCGGTTGCAGAACTTCGTAGGTCGAGGGCATCCGTCGTCGTTCGCCTTCGCGAAGCAGGGCGGTGACCATCACGTCGGCCTCGTCGGCGACCGATTCGATCAGTTCGTGCACGCTGCGGCCCGCGTAGCGGCTCGATTCGGGCACCCACAGTTCGGTGAGGTAGTTCTCGATCTCGAACAGTTCGCCGTCATCGGCCGCCTGGTCGCGCTGCGGGGTCAGGCGCCAACCGATCAACGCAATGAAAGCGACACCGACGAGCGTGATGGCCAGCCCGACCGGCAGGAAGTCGAACATGCCGAAGGCCCCGGCACCGGTGTCGGCCCGGTAGGCGGCGATGATGATGTTGGGCGGGGTGCCGATCAGGGTCAGGGTGCCGCCGAGCAACGAGCCGAAGGCCAGCGGCATCAGCAGGAACGATGGCGAGCGCCCGGTATGTCGGGCCATCCAGACGGCCACCGGCATGAACAGCGCCAGCGCGCCCACGTTGTTGATGAACCCCGAACTCAATGCGACCACGCCGGTCAGCGTGATCACCTGTACTGCTGGGCGGTCGCCGACCCGTGTCAGGCGTCGTGCCAGCAGGTCGATAACCCCGGCGTTCAGCAGCGCCCGGCTCAGAATGAGCACGGCCGCCACGGTGATGACCGCGGGGTGAGAGAGCCCGCTGAACATCGCCTCGGGCGGCACGAGTCCGGTCAGCCCGGTGGCCAGCAGCGCGAGCAGGGCCACCACGTCGTAACGCAGTCGCCCCCACGCGAAACCGGCCAGTGTCAGGCCGAGAATGGCGAACAGCAGCGTCTGGTCACCGATCATGCGTCGTCCTTGCTATGGCGTCTCACCGAGTGATGTTTGTGGCGAAGTGCGGTTTTCCGGTTCGCGTCATGGGCGTCTCCCGGTCGTCTGGTCGCGAGCCTGCCTCCACTCTATAGCAGCAAGCGGCCCTGACGACCGGCGCAGGGGCTTTGCTATGATGAGCCGCCTTTGACCGTCCGCGCGGGGAAATCCATCCGCCCGGCCGGGAACATGCCGTATTCACCCGCTTCAAGAAGTCACATTCTATGTCCAAGAACGACAAGCCGCCGGTGGTGCTCTCCGGCATCCAGCCCTCCGGCCAGCTGCTCATCAGTCACTACGTCGGCGCGATCCGCAACTGGGTGACCATGCAGGACACGCACGATGCGTTGTTCATGCTGGTCGATCTGCATGCGATCACCGTGCGCCAGGACCCGGCCGAGTTCCGCTCGCGCTGCTACGACTTCCTTGCCTTGTACCTGGCCTGCGGCCTCGATCCGGACAAGAGCACCCTGTTTGTCCAGTCGCACGTCCCGGCGCACGCCGAGCTGGGCTGGGTGCTCAATTGCTACACCTACATGGGCGAGCTCGAGCGCATGACGCAGTTCAAGGACAAGTCGCAGCGCCACCAGGCCAACATCAATGCCGGGCTGTTCGACTACCCCGTGCTGATGGCCGCCGACATCCTGCTCTACCAGGCCACCCACGTGCCGGTGGGCGCCGACCAGAAGCAGCACCTGGAGCTCACCCGTGATCTCGCCATGCGCTTCAACAAGCTCTACGGCGACGTTTTCACGGTGCCCGAGCCGTTCATTCCCAAGGCCGGTGCCCGCGTCATGTCGCTGCAGGACCCGACCGCCAAGATGTCGAAGTCCGATCCCAGCGAGGCCAGCTACGTCGCCCTGCTCGACGAGCCGAAGAAGATCCTCAAGAAGTTCAAGAAGGCGGTGACCGATTCGGACATGGAAATCCGCTTCGATCCGGAGAACAAGCCGGGCGTGTCCAACCTGTTGACGCTGCTGTCGATCTTCGGTGACGAGTCGATCGAGTCGATCGAGGGCCGGTTGGCCGGCGAGGGCTACGGCAAGCTCAAGGTCGAGACCGGCGAGGCGGTGATCGCCCACCTCGAGCCGATCACGGCCCGCTACCGCGAGATCCGTGCCGACGAGGCCGGGCTGGATGCGGTTCTGGCGAAGGGCGCCGAGCGCGCCGCCGAGCGGGCTCGACCGACACTGCAGCGCGCCTTCGATGCACTCGGCTTTCTGCCGCGCCCCGACATTCTCGGTTGAATACCCCGGACTGAACCATGTCGCCCGCCGCCCCGCAGCTCATTCGCCCCGTTCTCGATCCGGCCCTCGCACGGGCCTGGTCGGTGGAGAGCATTCAGGCCCACGAGCAGGCGCTGTTCGCCGGTGGGGTGGATGCCTACGGGCTGATGGCGCGGGCTGGTGGGGCGGCGTTCGCCGAGTTACGTGATCGCTGGCCGGCCGCCCGGCGCGTGGCCGTGCTGATCGGGCCGGGACAGAACGGTGGTGACGGGCTGGTGATCGCCCGGCTGGCGCAGCAGGCCGGCTTGGCGGTCGATCTGCTCGGCTGGAATCGGCCGACATTCCACGGCAGTGCCGCGCATGCCTGGGCCGATCTGTCGACGGACGTGCCGGCCATCGAGGTGCAGACCGAGCCGGCAGTCATCGACGAGGCGTTGCGAGCGGCCGACGTGGTGGTCGATGCCCTGTTCGGCATTGGCCTGTCTCGGGCGATCGAGGGGGCGGCGGCGGACTTTCTGCGTCGCGCGGATGCGGCGCTCTGCCTGCGTGCCGAGCGCCCCGGGGTGCTGGCGGTGGATCTGCCTTCTGGCGTGGATGCGGATACCGGCGCGGTCGATCCACTCACGCTGGCCGCCGACTGCACGGTGACGTTTCTGGGCATCAAGCGTGGCTTGACGACCGGGCCGGCCGTGGCCGCCTGTGGCGAACGAGTGCTGGCTGACCTGGATTGCCCGCCGGATGCAGAGAAGGCATCCATCGAACTGCTGCACGGCGGGCTGCGGTTCGCCCCACGCGCCCGTGATGGCCACAAGGGGCGTTTCGGCACGGTGCTGGTTGTCGCCGGCAATCGCGGCATGCCCGGTGCGGCGCGGCTGGCGGCCGAGGCCGCCTTGCGTGCCGGCGCGGGCAAGGTGATCGTCGCCACCCATCCCGATCATGCCGCCACGCTCAATATCGGTCGCCCCGAGCTGATCGTGCACGGGGTCGAGTCGGCCCACGATCTGCTGCGCCTGGCCGCCGAGGCGACCGCCGTGGTGATCGGCCCGGGGCTGGGGCGTGATGCCTGGGCGATGACCGCCTGGCGTGCGCTGCGCGACTGCCCGTTGCCGCTGGTGCTGGATGCCGATGCCTTGCGCCTGCTGGGACCGAACTCGCTGCTGGAGCGGGACGCGGTGATCACGCCTCACCCGGGGGAGGCGGCCACGTTGCTTGAGTGCGATGCCGCCACCATCAACGCCGATCGGCTCGGCGCGGCGCGGTCACTGGCCGAGCGTTTCGCTTGCGGGGTGGTGCTCAAGGGCAGTGGCAGTGTGCTGGCCGATGCCGATCGCCTGGCGGTCTGCCAGCGGGGCAGTCCCGCATTGGCCACGGCCGGCACGGGCGATGTCTTGGCTGGGCTGCTGGGCGCCCTGCGGGGCATGGGCTTGCCGCGGTTTGCGGCGATGGAGCTCGGGGTCTGCCTGCATGCCGAGGCCGGCGAGATCGAGGCCGAGGTATGCGGCGAGTGGGGGATGGCGGCCAGTGACCTTTTCGGGGCGATTCGCGCGCGGCTCAACGGCCAGGTCGAGCCGGTCGCCACGGGCTGGCGCCGGGCATGTTCTTGCCAAGATGATTCCTCACGAGGGCAGGGTGATCATGGGGGCTGAGACCGAACGTCATTACGGCGCGCTCGATCAGGCCGCGGTCGAGTCGTTGGCGGCCGAGCTGGCCTCCGTGGCGCCTTCGGCCGGTCTATTGTCGCTGCGCGGTGAGTTGGGGGCGGGCAAGTCCACCTTGGCGCGGGCGTTTCTGCGCTCGCTGGGCGTGACCGGCACCGTCCGCAGCCCGACCTACACGTTGGTCGAACCCTACGACGTGATGGCCCCGCCGGGCGGGCCGGAGCGTGTGTTGCATCTTGACCTCTACCGACTGGCCGATCCGGAGGAGCTCGACTACCTCGGCGTGCGCGACGAGGCGGATCACGCGTTGTTTCTGGTGGAGTGGTTGAGTCAGGCCCACGGCGAGTTGACCGCCGACCTCGAGATCGCGCTCGCCGGGTGCGTCGATTGGCCGGAGCGCCGCGATCTCGTCTGTCGGGCGTCCAGCCCGTTGGGAGAGGCCTGGTTGGCGCGTCTTGCCGTCATCTGAGCGTTTTTTCCGACCGGGTGTGGTGTTTTTTCAACGCCCACCTAAACCACATCATCTTGTGCTTATCGCTGGGCACGGCTGCCACATTTGGTGCGCGCGCTTCTCGTATCGGGTTAAGGAGTGCGCGCTATCTTCTTGCATTTGTTGAAAAAAATCATTTTTGTCCCACACTGATGGTAACCGTGTTGTATGACACGTTCTTGGGGCTGTGTGGCCAGAGGTGGTGTGCATGAACAACTCATCCCGATTTTCCCGTGATGCGCTTGCCTTGCTCGATGCCGAGCGCCGCCGCTTTCTGCGCACGGCGTTCGGCACTGGGGTGGCGGCCTTCGGTCTTCCCCTGGCCGGGCCGGCGCTGGCCGGTCGGGCCGTCAATGTCTCCCGTGTCGAGGCGGGGCGCCACGACGGCTTTACCCGCTATGTCTTCGCCATCTCCGATCCGGTCGATTTCGACACCCTGTTGCTGGACAACCCGGCGCGCGCGGTCATCGACATCCGTTCGACGCGGTTGAAGGATGTCTCCCTGCCGTCGACACCGAATTCGCCGGTGGTCAAGGGGTTGCGTGTCGGCGTGCGCAACGGCCATGACCTGCGCCTGGTGTTCGACCTCAAGAAGCGGGCGCGCCCGCAGATCATCATCCTGCCGCCCACCGGCGGTGGCTCCTATCGGCTGGTGATCGACCTGCCCCACGGAGGTGGTGCGGATACCGTGATTGCGGAACGTCCCGACGTCCCGCAACAGGAATCCGCGCTCCGATCCGGTTCGGGCGCGTTCCGCGACCTCGTGGTGGCGATCGACCCCGGCCACGGGGGCAAGGACCCGGGCGCCATCGGTCGTCGTGGCACACGCGAGAAAGACATCGTGCTCAATATCGGCCTGCAGCTGCGCGACCTGATTGCGGCGACACCCGGTTTGCGGCCGGTCATGACCCGTGAGGACGACCGGTTCATACCGTTGCGCCAACGCACCGAGATCGCGCGACGCTACGAGGCGGATCTGTTCATCTCGGTACACGCCGATGCCTTCCGGCTTGCCTCGGCGAAGGGCGCGTCGGTCTACTGTTTGAGCCAGAACGGCGCCAGCTCCGAGGCCGCCCGCTGGCTGGCGGCCAAGGAAAACAGCGCCGATTTCGTCGGTGGCGCCTCGCTCTCCGGTCACGACGAGGACGTCGCCTCGGTGCTGCTCGATCTGGCCCAGACCAAGACGCTGGAATCGAGCCTCGACTTCGGCGACCGCGTGCTTGACCGCATCGGCGGTATCGCCAAGTTGCACAAGCACGATGTGCAACAGGCGGGTTTTGCGGTGCTCAAGTCGCCGGACATCCCCTCGATCCTGGTGGAGAGCGCCTTCATCAGTAATCCGCAAGAAGAGCAACGGCTGCGCTCTTCGAGCTATCAGCGTCAGATTGCCCAGTCGATCCTTGCGGGTGTGACGAGTTACTACACGGCGCACGCCCCGCAGGGCACCCGCTACGCCATGCTCTGAGTCCGGTCGCCGCCGTGCTTGTTTCCCGACAGGCCGGCGGGCGACAATCACGGTTTTGCGCAAGGAACCTCTGCACGAATTCGATGCCGCTCTGCGCGTCTTGAGCCGGGCAGGTGCAAGGCGCTCGTCCGCCGTGGAAGAGTCATGCTCTTTCCAAGGACGACAACGCCGCAGATGCCCGGCTCAAGGCGCGCCCTACGGGGCTTGACGGAGCCGCCCGTGCTCGGCGTTGCGCCGTCTTGACGTGACCACCGGCATGCCGGCGACGACGCGCCTTGATCGCGAACGGCTCGCCAAGCCAGAGTGCCATCGAATTCGTGCAGAGTTTCCTAACGGAGTCCCATGGCCGAAATCCGTGCCCTGCCGCAGTCCCTCGTCAACCAGATCGCCGCGGGCGAGGTGGTGGAGCGCCCGGCCAGCGTGATCAAGGAGCTGGTCGAGAACGCGCTCGACGCCGGTGCCGATCGGATCGAGGTGCAGGTGGTCGCCGGCGGGGTCAAGCACTTGTCCGTGCGCGACAACGGCCACGGCATGCCGCCTGAACAGCTTTCCCTGGCGATTGCGCCGCACGCGACCAGCAAGATCCGCGATCTGGATGACCTCGAGGCGGTGGCGAGCTTCGGCTTTCGCGGTGAAGCCCTGGCCAGCATCCAGTCGATCTCCCGCCTGCGGCTGGTCTCTCGGACCGCCGATACCGATCACGGCTGGGAGCTTGCCCCGGGGGTGTTCGACGAGCCACGACCCACGCCGGCAAAGCCCGGCACCCTGGTCGACGTGCGTGACCTGTTCTTCAATGTCCCCGCGCGGCGCAAGTTTCTGCGCACCGAGCGCACCGAATTCGGCCACGTCGACCAGCTGATGCGCAAGCTGGCATTGGCCAATCCTGACGTCGCCTTCCGCCTGACCCACAACGACCGACATGTGCTCGACCTGCCCGCCGTGACCCTCGAGACGGTCGACCAGCGCATCGCCGCCGTGCTCGGTCAGGGTTTCCTGGAGCAGGCGCGCGAGATCGATGCGTCGGCCTCCGGCTTTGCCCTGCAGGGGCTGGTGGCCAGTCCGCAGTACGCCCGCGCCTCGACCGATCAGCAGTTGTTCTTCGTCAACGGCCGGGTGGTGCGCGATCGGCTGGTCGCCCACGCGATTCGCCGCGCCTACAGCGATGTGCTGCATCACGCCCGGCACCCCGCCTACGTGCTCTCGTTGCGCCTCGATCCGGCGACGGTCGACGTCAATGTCCACCCCACCAAGGCCGAGGTGCGCTTTCGCGACGCCCGCGGGGTGCACGATTTCCTGTTCCAGTCGGTGCATCGAGCCCTGGCGGCCCCGGGCGGCGCCTCGTCATCAGGCCTCGCCGAGCTCGAGGAGAGCGGGATGGCGGCACCCGGTATGTCATTCGGTGGCGAAGTGGCGCGTCCTCCCATGGGCGTGCCAGCGACGGGAGGTGGGCGCTCGGCGCAGGGTTACTTCTCGCTGCTCGAACAGGGTCGGGCCGGGGAGAGCGACGGCGACCGAGTTGCCGAGCCACTGCCCGAGGATGCCGAAATCCCCCCGCTGGGGTATGCCATCGCCCACCTGGGCGAGATCTACATCCTGGCGCGCAATCGCGACGGGCTGGTGATCGTGGACGCGCATGCCGCCGCCGAGCGGGTCACCTACGAACGCCTCAAGCAGAGCTATCGCCAGCAGGCGCTTTCGGCCGCACCGCTGCTGTTGCCGGTGGATCTCGGGGTGTCGCCCGTCGAGGCGGAGGCCTTCGAGACCTGGCAGGAGGCCTTTGCCGCGGCCGGGGTGGTGTTGGATCGAATCGGCCCCGAACGGGTGCGGGTGCGTGAGGTGCCGGTGATGCTGCGCGAGGGGGACATCGAGACGCTGGTGCGCGAGATGCTGGCCGAGATGCGCCGCCTGCCACTGGCCGGTGACGACGCCCCCCGCGCGGTGGTGGATGATCGTATCGACGAGATCCTTTCCACCATGGCCTGCCACGGTTCGGTGCGGGCCAACCGTCGCCTGACGGTGGCCGAAATGAATGCCTTGTTGCGCGACATGGAGCGCACCGAGCGTAGTGACCAGTGCAATCACGGTCGGCCGACCTGGCGTCGACTGACGATCGAGGAACTCGATCGCTGGTTCATGCGGGGGCAGTGACGATGGCCTCGACCGAACGGCCCATCGTGGCCATCGCCGGGCCGACCGCCTCGGGCAAGACCGCGCTTGCCATGCGGCTCGCCGACCGACTGCCGGTGTCGATCATCTCGGTGGACTCGGTGATGATCTACCGCGGCATGGATATCGGCACCGCCAAGCCGCCCCCCGATCTGCTGGCGCGTTATCCGCACGCCCTGGTCGATATCCGTGATCCGAGCGAGACCTACAGCGTCGAGCGGTTCTGCCGCGATGCCCTGGCGGCGATCGACGCGGCACGCGCCAATGGGCGGGTGCCGCTGCTGGTCGGCGGGACGATGATGTATTTTCAGGCCCTCTTGCAGGGGATCTCGCGTCTGCCGCCGACCGATGTGGCCATCCGCGAGGCGGTCCAGGCCGAGGCGGGCGAGGTTGGCTGGCCGGCCATGCATCGGCAGTTGGCCGCAGTCGACCCGGCGGCCGCCGCGCGCGTTCACGCCACCGACCCGCAGCGTATCGGGCGGGCGCTGGAGGTCTTTCGTGCGACCGGCAAGAGCCTGAGCGATTGGCAACGCGAGCATCCGCCGGTCTCCCCGTTGGCCGGCGAACGGTTGCTGGCGGTCGCACTCTGGCCGCGCAGCGCCGCGCACACCCGAACGGCAGTTGCTGAACGATTCGACGCGATGCTCGAGGCGGGCTTTCTCGACGAGGTCGAGGCGCTCTACGTCCGGGGCGACCTGCACCCCGGGCTGCCGTCGATGCGCGCGGTCGGTTACCGGCAGGCCTGGGCGCACCTGGCCGGTGAATGGGATTTCGACACCATGCGCGAGCGTGCCATTACGGCCACACGCCAACTGGCCAAGCGCCAACGCACCTGGCTGCGTTCGGCCCCGAACTGGGAGGCGATGGATGCCCAGACCGCCGATCGGGTCGAATCGCGCATAATGAACTTTGTCGACGTCTCGGCATCTTGACTAAGTCGTGCGTTTGGCACGCGGAGCCGTGTGGGGCCATGCGGAGTCGGGGCGTCGACCGGGGGCGATGAGTGGCGCTGCTGCTGGCGGTTCATTGCCTTACACTCCCCACAGATTGAATTGTTGACAGGCGTCCCCATCGTTTCGGCCATTGCCCGCTCGTCGCGGTGGTCGTCTCACCTGGGCCCATAGGCCGCCGAGAACGGCCGACCGGCCCGAGACCGGCCGGATAACCAATAAGAGGAATCACCATGGCCAAAAGCCAGTCACTACAAGAACCGTTTCTCAACACCCTGCGTCGCGAGCACATCCCGGTTTCCATCTATTTGCGCAACGGCATCAAGCTGCAGGGGCAGATCGACTCGTTCGACAACTTCGTGGTGCTGTTGAAGAACAACGTCAGCCAGCTGGTCTACAAGCACGCGATCAGCACGATCGTGCCGACGCGGCCGGTGAACATCGACCCCGAGCCCAAGGGCGAGGCACGTGACGGCGGGGGCGACGAATAACCCCGATGGAGTTTTTCGAGCGCCACCAGGGCGGTGAACGAGCCGTATTGCTGCACGTCGAGCAACGGGCGGCCGATTCGAACGAAGACCTGGCCGAATTCCGCGAGCTGGCCCGCTCCGCCGGCGCGGAGATCCTCGTCGAGAGCGAGGTCAAGCGCCAGACGCCCGATCCGCGCCTGTTCATCGGCAAGGGCAAGGCCGAGGAACTGGCGGAACTGGTCGCTGCGCACGAGGCCGAGCTGGTGATCGTCAACGCCCAGCTCTCACCCTCGCAGGAGCGCAACCTCGAGAGGCTGGTCAAGTGCCGCGTGCTGGATCGCACCGGCTTGATCCTCGATATCTTTGCCCAGCGGGCCCGCTCGCACGAGGGCAAGTTGCAGGTCGAGCTGGCCCAGCTGAATCACCTCGCGACCCGGCTCGTGCGCGGCTGGACCCACCTTGAGCGCCAGCGCGGCGGCGCGATCGGCCTGCGTGGGCCAGGTGAAACCCAGCTCGAGATGGACCGGCGCCTGTTGGGCGGGCGCATCAAGCAGCTCAAGGAACGCATCGCCCGGGTGCGTCGTCAGCGGGCCGAGGGCCGCAAGGGGCGTCAGCAGTCCGACGTGCCCACCGTGGCCCTGGTCGGCTACACCAACGCCGGCAAATCGACCCTGTTCAACGCCATGACCGTGGCCGAGTCCTTCACCGCGGATCAGCTGTTCGCCACGCTGGATACCACGCTGCGACGCGTCGAAATGACGCCGCAGTTGACCGTGGTCTTTGCCGACACCGTTGGTTTCATTCGTCACCTGCCGCACGAACTGGTGTCGGCATTCCGTTCCACGTTGGAAGAGACGCTCGAGGCCGACCTGCTGCTGCACGTGGTCGATGCGGCCTCGCCGGAACGGGACCGGCAGATCGAGGATGTCGAGGTGGTGCTCGGGGAAATCGGCGCGGGGAAGATGCCGCGCCTGACCGTCATGAACAAGATCGACCAACTCGAGGACGGGGCGGTGCGCGTTGACCGTGATGCCAGCGACTTGCCCACCCGCGTGTGGGTCTCGGCGAAGGATGCGGTTGGCCTGGACGAGCTGCGCGAGGCGCTTGCCGAGCGGCTCGAACCGAGCAGCGTCACGCGTCGGCTGTTCATCCCCATGGCCGACGGGCGGCTTTACGCCCAGCTGCAGGGCGAGGGCGCCGTGCTGGAGGAAGAGGTCGATGAAGGCGGTTGGCACCTGGAGATCAACCTGCCGGTGGCCCGCTGGGGGCAGCTGCTGAAAAAGGAGCCGACACTGGCCAACATGGTGGTCGACGGCCCCGAGCCGGCGCCACCCGAGCCCTTCGAAGAAATCCTCGCGGCGCGTCCCCCCCGTCACTGACGGCAAGCGCCGCGGCGGTTGCCACGACCGCCCCCGGCCACTACACTTTGGCGCTGCTTTGCGCCCGTCGGGCGCGAATGAAACGAATACCCATGCCCGCCGGATTCTCCGGCGGCAATCACTGGAGAAGCCCATGGCCTGGAACGAGCCGGGTGGCGGTAAAGATCCCTGGTCGAACCCGCGCGGCCGGGGCGGAAAACCGCCCAATATCGACGATGCCTTTGGACGCCTGAAGGACCGCTTCGGCGGTGGTGGCGGCATGGGTAACGCCGGTGGGTCGAAGGGGATCCTCGCGATCATCGGCATCGTGCTGATCGGTTGGTTGATTTCCGGTATCTACATCGTCGATGAAGGTCAGCGCGGCGTCGTGCTGACCTTCGGCAAGTACACCAGCACGGCCGGGCCGGGTCCGCATTGGCACCCGCCGTATCCGATTTCGGACGTGATCACCGTCAACGTCGATGAATACCGTGATCGTGAGCTCAGCATGACCGTGCTGACCAACGACGAGAACATCGTCGACGTCGATCTCTCCAGCCAGTTCACCGTTCGTGATCCGGTCGAGTTCCTGTTTAACGTCCGTGATCCCAACGGCACGCTGCAGGACGTCATGCAAAGCGCGATTCGCGAGGTCATCGGTTCGAGCCGCATGGACTACGTCCTGACCGATGGCCGTGTCGAGATCGTCGATGCGGTACGTACCCGGATGCAGGAGCTGCTCGAGTCCTACAACACGGGCTTGAATGTCCGTTCGGTCAACCTGCAGGACGTTCAGCCGCCGGAGCCGGTACAGCCGGCGTTCGAGGACGCCATCCGGGCGCGCGAGGATGAGCAACGCTACATCAACGAGGCGCTGGCCTATGCCAACCAGGTCGTGCCGCGTGCCCGTGGTGACGCCGCCCAGATCCTCGAGCAGGCCAAGGGTTATCAGTCCCGCGTGATCAACCAGGCCCAGGGTGAGGCCGCGCGTTTCGATGCGCTGCTCGCCTCCTACAAGCTTGCCCCGTCGATCATCCGCGAACGGATCTATATCGACACGCTCGGCGAGATCTACGCCAAGAGCAACAAGATCCTGGTCGACCCGGACAACGCGAACAACATCCTGAATCTGCCGTCGGGCACCACGGGTAACGGGACGCAGGACACCGACCTGCGCGCCGGCGCGCCCTTGGCGGTGCCGTCGCTTTCGACGAGCACATCGTTCGAAGGTAATTCGGGCGGCTCCAATAACAACCGTTCCGGTCTGCGTACCAGGGGGTCCGAATGAACTGGGTGACGCGCCTGCTACTGCCGATCATCGTCGTGATCGTGTTCCTTTACGCGACCGCGACCTTCCAGGTGGCCGAATACCAGGAGGGCGTGAAGTTCCGTCTGGGTGAAATCATCGAGACCGACTTCGAGCCCGGGTTGCACTTCAAGCTGCCGTTCGTCAACTCCGTGCGCCTGTTCGACACGCGGATTCTCTCGCTGTCCACGCCGCCCGAGCGGTTTTTGACCAGCGAGAAGAAGAACCTGATCATCGATTACTACATCAAGTGGCGCATCACCCAGCCGGCGGACTTCTACCGGGCGACCCGCGGTCAGGAATCCGTGGCCGAGAGTCGGCTCGGCCAGATCGTCAAGGACAGCATGAAGAGCCAGATTTCCAGTCGGACCATCGCCGAAGTGGTCTCCGGGGATCGTGATCTCTTCATGCGCAACGTCATCGAGACCACCAACGAGGATATCTCGGGGCTGGGCCTGGAGATCGTCGACGTACGCATCATGCGCATCGAGCTGCCGCAGGAAGTGCGCGAATCGGTCTACTCGCGGATGGAGAAGGAACGTTCGACGGTGGCCAAGGCGATCCGCTCGCGTGGTGAAGAGCAGGCCAAGCGCATCTCGTCGGATGCCGATCGCCAGCGCGTCGTGATCGTTTCCGAGGCCGAACGAGAGGCCGATGAAATCCGTGGTGAGGGCGACGCCAAGGCGGCGAAACTCTATGCCGAATCCTTCGGTCAGGATGAAGAGTTCTTCGCCTTCTATCGCAGCATTCAGGCCTATCAGAAGGCGTTTGCCAACGGCGGCGACACCTTCGTGCTCAGCCCGGACAGCCCGTTCTTCCGCTACTTCCAGTCGCCGGA
The DNA here is from genome assembly GCF_044582135.1 of Guyparkeria halopsychrophila. Taxonomy (NCBI): domain Bacteria; kingdom Pseudomonadati; phylum Pseudomonadota; class Gammaproteobacteria; order Chromatiales; family Thioalkalibacteraceae; genus Guyparkeria; species Guyparkeria halopsychrophila. The sequence continues at coordinate 25,106 of NZ_JBDODP010000014.1, forward strand.
TGGCCAATCGTCGGATGGCAAGGGCGAATCGGCCAATGGCTCGGCTAATGTCGACGCGCTGCCAGCGCGATAGGGGCGGCCCGGCGTGATGGACGACCTGCTGCGGGTGCTCGGCCTGGTGCTGATCATCGAGGCGCTGCTGCCGTTCATCAGCCCCCGGACCTATCGGCAGGCGGTCGCACAGCTTGCCCTCACGCCCGACTCGCGCATGCGAGGCATCGCGCTGGTGATGCTGTTGATCGGTCTGGCGCTCTGGGTCTGGGGGTAGCTTCGGCCCCTTGGATTAGGTGAAGAACCCCACCCAGCCCGGGCTGGGGTTTTTTGTGCGCCGCGTTTACAATACGCGGGTTTTGCCCCGTGCCGTGCCCGCCTCGGCCTTCCGTTCACCCCACACGCGTATACCTGCAACAGCATGAGCAATCAGTCCCCCTGGATTCTGCCGGCCGGCATCGACGAGGTCCTGCCGCTGCAGGCACGCCGCATTGAGCGCATCCGCACCCGAATGCTCGAAACCTTCGATCGTTGGGGGTACGAGCTGGTGGTGCCGCCGATGGTGGAATTCATCGATACCCTGCTCGTCGGTACCGGCGAGGATCTCGATCTCGAGACCCTCAAGGTCACCGATGGCCTGTCCGGTCGCCAACTGGGCGTGCGTGCCGACATGACGCCGCAGGTCGCGCGCATGGATGCCCACAGCCTGCCGCCGGTCGACGAGCGGCGATTGTGCTACATCGGCACGGTCATCCGCGCCAAGACCGATGGGCTGGGTGGCTCGCGCGCGCCGCTGCAGGTGGGTGTCGAGCTGTTCGGCAGCGACGGCCCGGAGGCGGACGTCGAGGTGATCTCGCTGATGACCGAGGCCCTGGCGGTCGGCGGATGCCAAGCGATCACGCTCGACCTCGGCCACGTCGGCGTCTTCCGCGCACTGGTGCGTGCCGCCGGGCTCGACGGAGTGCGTGAGGATCAGTTGCGTGATGCGCTGACCCGCAAGGCCGTCCCCGAAATCCGCCAGACGCTCGTCGACTGGTCGCTGGATGCACAGCTTGCCGAGGCCATCGAGTCGCTGTGCGACCTGCACGGTCCGTGGCAGGCCACGATCGATGAGGCCAGGCAGCGCCTGAGGGATTTGCTCGACGCCGAGGGCCAGGTGGCGCTCGACCGACTCGCTACCGTGGCCGAGGCGATCCAGGAGCGGGTCGGCAGCGAGGTGCTGGTCGACCTGTCCGAATTGCACGGCTATCACTACCAGACGGGACTGGTTTACGCGGCCTACTCACCGCGCATGGGCCGGGAAATCGCCCGCGGCGGTCGCTACGACGACATCGGGCGGGTGTTCGGGCGATCGCGTCCGGCACTGGGCTTCTCCCTCGATCTGCGTGACCTGCTGGGTGAGAGTGATGACGAGGCGCCCGTCCGTCAGACGGCCTATGCCCCGGCACGGCTCAATGACCCGGCCCTCGATCGGGCGGTGAGCGAGCTGCGCGAGCAGGGCTATCGCGTGATCACGACGAAATCGATTCCCGACGGCATGCCACGACTGGCGCCCGTCGGTGACGGACAGACACAAACTTGGCAGCTAACGGGTGGTGAATTGGACCATGGGTAAGAGTGTGGTCGTCCTTGGGTCCCAGTGGGGCGACGAGGGCAAGGGCAAGGTCGTCGACCTGCTGACGGAAAACGTGGGCGCCGTCGTGCGCTTCCAGGGCGGGCACAATGCCGGCCACACGCTGGTGATCGACGGCGAGAAGACCGTCCTGCACCTGATTCCCTCGGGCATCTTGCGCGAAGGCGTCAAGTGCCTGATCGGCAACGGCGTGGTGCTGGCGCCGGATGCGTTGATCGAGGAAATCGAGCAGTTGGAATCGCGCGGCGTGCCCGCCTCCGACCGCCTGATGCTTTCCGAGGCCTGTCCGCTGATCTTGCCGCATCACGTCGCCCTCGACGGCGCGCGTGAGCATGCCCGTGGCGAGCAGAAGATCGGCACCACCGGCCGGGGTATCGGCCCTGCCTACGAGGACAAGGTCGCCCGTCGCGGCATTCGGCTGGAGGATATCTTCCACCGTGAGCGGCTGGCCGCGAAGCTCGGCGAGGTGCTCGATTATCACAACTTCGTGTTGCGCCACTACTTCGGTGCCGAGCCGATCGACTTCCAGCTGACGCTCGATCGCCTGATCGCCCAGGCCGAGATCCTGGCGCCGATGGTCGGTGATGTGCCGGGCACGCTGGCGAAGATGCGCGCGGAAGGGCGCAACCTGATGTTCGAGGGGGCCCAGGGCACGCTGCTGGACATCGATCACGGCACCTACCCGTACGTGACCTCGTCGAATACCACCGCTGGCGGGGCCTCCACCGGTAGCGGCGTGGGGCCGCTGGAGCTCGATTACGTGCTCGGCATCACCAAGGCCTACACCACACGCGTGGGTGGCGGGCCGTTCCCGACCGAGCTCGAGGACGAGATCGGCGAGCGGCTGGCCAAGCGCGGCCACGAATTCGGTTCGACCACCGGTCGGGCGCGCCGTTGTGGCTGGTTCGACGCCGTCGCGCTGCGCCGTGCGGTGCAGATCAACAGCCTGTCGGGCCTGTGTCTGACCAAGCTCGACGTGCTTGACGGCATGGAAGAGGTGCGAATCTGCGTCGGTTACGAGATCGACGGCCAGCGCATCGAGAGCGCGCCGTTCTCCGCCGATACCTACTCGCGCTGCGTGCCCGTCTACGAGTCGATGCCCGGCTGGCAGGAAACCACCCTCGGCGTGCAGGATCTCGATGGTCTGCCGGAAGCGGCGCGTGCCTATATCCGGCGTATCGAGGAGCTGACCGGCACGCCGGTCGACCTGATTTCGACCGGGCCGGACCGTGAGGAAACCATCGTCCTGCGGGATCCCTACGACGTCTGAGTGCGTGTGATCGTTGTCCGCTGAGATGCCCGCCGGAAAATCGGTGGGCCGCAGGTCTTTATTTCTGCGCAAAAATCCGTAAAATCGCGCCACTTGAATTTCCCTCGGTGAATTGCCGAGGCTGCGAGATCGACCAAGAGCATGGTCGGCGTCGTCATCGACGCAGTCTGGCAGTCACTACTCCAACAGGAATCGTTAAGCGTTATGGTCAAGATTCGCCTGGCTCGCACTGGTGCCAAAAAGAAGCCCTTCTACCACGTCGTCGTTACCGACAAGCGCAACGCGCGTGACAGCGGTTCATACGTCGAGCGCCTCGGGTTCTTCAACCCGGTAGCCCGCGGTCAAGAAGAGCGCCTGCGCCTGGACCTCGATCGTCTGGCCTTCTGGCAGGAGCGCGGTGCTCAGACCAGCGAGCGCGTTGCTTCCCTGGTCCGCCAGAGCAAGAAGCAGACGACTGCTGCCGCCGAGTAAACGGTGACGGCGTCGGCGGGACCGGTCGATCCGGTCGTCATCGCCCGGTTCGGCCGTCCCTACGGGATCAAGGGCTGGGTATGGCTGCAGGTGTTCACGCGACCGATCGAGAACATCGAGCGGTACCGTGACGTCTACCTGCGCACCGAGCGCGGCGAAACGCGGCCGGTGAAGATCGAGAAGCTGACGGTTCACCCCAAGGGCGTGGCCATCAAGCTGGCCGGGGTCGATGACCGCACGGGAATCGAGTCGCTGGCGCGGGCCGAGGTGCTGGTGGGGCGCGACGCGCTGCCGCCGGCCGGGCCGAACGAATACTACTGGCGTGACCTGATGGGTTGCGAGGTGGTGCATCTCTCCGGCCAGGTGCTGGGGGAGGTGCGAGACATCATGGAGACCGGCGCGAATGACGTGCTGGTCGTGCAGGGAGACCGGGAGCGCTTGATTCCCTTTCTCCCCGACGAGGTCATCCGGGCGGTCGATCTCGATGCCCGTCGAATCGAGGTCGACTGGGACCCCGATTTTTGATGCGGATTTCGGTGGTGACCTTGTTCCCCGAACTGGTGGACGCGGGGAACCGCTGCGGTATGGTCCGCGCCGCGATCGAGAAAGGGGCGCTGACCGTGGCGGGCTACAATCCGCGCGACTGGTCGGCCGATCGCAACCGTCGGGTCGACGACCGTCCCTTCGGCGGCGGTCCGGGAATGCTGCTGCAGCCCGGTCCGATCAGCGGCGCGATCGATGCGGCCGTCGACGAGGCCGGGGCGAGTCGTCCGCTGGTGGTGGCCCTCTCGCCGCAGGGGCAAAGGCTCGATCGGCACGTGATCGCCGACTGGGCCGAACGGGAACAGCCGCTGGTGCTGGTGTGTGGCCGGTACGAGGGCTTCGACCAGCGCCTGCTCGACTCCCGGGTGGATGTCGAGTATTCCCTCGGGGATCTGGTGCTGTCCGGGGGTGAGCTGGCGGCGATGGTGGCCGTCGATGCGATCGCCAGGCGCCTGCCCGACGTGGTCGGGGACGCCCAGTCGGTGGTCGAGGACTCTTTCGAGGCCGACCGGTTGGACCACCCGCACTACACGCGGCCGCCGGAGTGGGAAGGCCGCGGGGTGCCGACGGTGCTCTCCAGCGGCGACCATCGGCGGATTGCCGAGTGGCGGTCGCAGCAGGCGCTGATGACCACGGCCCGGCGCCGACCGGACCTATTTTTGCAACACGGGCCGACCGACAACGAACGGGCGGCACTGGAAAGACACTGGCTCGCGGTTAGCGATGACAACCCGGGTAGCCAACAGACACGCGATTGATAACAGGTGGCGGAAAATGAGCGAGATCATCCAGAAAATCGAAGCCGATCAAATGACCCGCGAGGTGCCGGAGTTCGGCCCCGGCGACACGGTTTCCGTCGATGTGCGGGTAAAGGAAGGCGACCGCGAGCGTCTGCAGGCATTCGAGGGTGTCGTGATTGCCAAGCGCAACCGCGGCCTGAACTCCTCGTTCACCCTGCGCAAGATCTCCTACGGCGAGGGCCTGGAGCGCGTCTTCCAGACCTACAGCCCGCAGATCGCTGCGATCAACGTCAAGCGTCGCGGTGACGTACGTCGCGCCAAGCTGTACTACCTGCGTGGTCGTACCGGCAAGGCCGCGCGTATCCGCGAGCGCCTGGGCTGATTCGGCCCCGGTCGACGAAACGAGCCCCCGCACCATCGGTGACGGGGGTTTCGCTTTTTCTGGTGCCGGGTCTGTGCCGCTTGGGGGGCGTTGCCCGTGGTCAAGCGCGTGAGCGCGCGCAAATAAGACGACATGCTCGTTCCCTTCGCCGCGCTTTTGAGCCCCCTCCGCTGGATTACCGGCAAGGGCGCATGCCTGTCGACCGATCCGCCGGAGGATGCCTGTGGTCTGCCGGTTCGGATCATCTTCTGAGCCCCGCCGTCGCCCCGCGCTAGCGTCGGCCGGACCGTCCCGACTTGAAATCCCCGCGTATGTCCCTATCTCGACGGCGTCCAGGGCGGCTGGTGCCGCCTGATCGAATTCGAAACCCCGAGCGACAACACGGAGACCCGCTTTCATGAGTCAAGCCCAGACGCATGCCTTCCAGACCGAGGTGAAGCAACTGCTTCGCCTGATGATCCATTCGCTGTACTCCAACCCGGAGGTCTTCCTCCGCGAGCTGATCTCGAATGCCTCGGATGCCTGCGACAAGCTGCGCTTCGAGGCGCTCGCCGACGACGGGCTCTACGAGGATGACAAGGACCTGCGGGTGCGGGTGTCCTTCGATAGCGAGGCGAAGACCGTCACCATCGACGACAACGGCATCGGCATGAATCACGAGGAGGTGGTCGAGCACATCGGCACAATCGCCCACTCGGGCACCAAGGCCTTCCTCGAGCAGCTCGAGGCCGACAAGCAGAAGGACACCAACCAGATCGGGCAGTTCGGCGTGGGCTTCTACTCGGCCTTCATCGTCGCCGACCACGTCGAGTTGATCACGCGTCGCGCCGGCGTCGGTGCCGGGCACGGCGTACGCTGGACCTCGGACGGCGAGGGCGAGTACACCATCGAGACGGTCGAGAAGCCCGAGCGCGGCACCCGCATCGTCCTGCACCTGCGCGAGGACCAGCAGGAATTCGCCGACGACTTCCGCCTGCGCTCGGTGATCCGCAAGTACTCCGATCACATCAACTTCCCGGTCCAGATGTGGGTGCCGCCCAAGACCGAGAAGGACGACGAGGGCAACGAGACCGAAACGCCGGGGCGTTGGGAGGCCGTCAACGACGCCAACGCGCTATGGACCCGGCCCAAGAGCGATATCTCCGACGAGGAGTACATCGAGTTCTACAAGCACGTCTCGCACGACTGGGAGCCGCCGCTGGCCTGGGCGCACAACCAGGTCGAGGGCAAGGTCGAGTACACCTCGTTGCTCTACCTCCCCAAGCGTGCGCCGTTCGACCTGTTCGAGCCGGAGCAGAGCCATGGCGTCAAGCTGTACGTCAAGCGCGTGTTCATCATGGACGACGCCGACAAGCTGATGCCGCGTTACCTGCGTTTCGTGCGCGGCGTGATCGACTCGGCCGACCTGCCGTTGAACGTCTCGCGCGAGATCCTGCAGTCCAACCGCGTGCTCGACACCATCCGCTCCGGCTCGGTCAAACGGGTGCTCTCGATGCTCGAGCAGATGGCCAAGAACGAACCGGAGAAGTTCGCCGACTTCTGGCAAACCTTCGGTCGCGTGCTCAAAGAGGGCATCGGCGAGGACGCGACCAACAAGGAGAAGATCGCCGGGCTGCTGCGCTTTGCCTCCACCAAGGGTCAAGACGAGGGTGCGAGTGACGCGGAGACCGTTTCGCTCGCCGACTACATCGAGCGCATGGCCGAGGACCAGGACGAGATCTACTACATCATCGCCGACTCCTACCAGGCGGCGATTGCCTCGCCACACCTGGAGATCTTCCGCAAGAAGGGCATCGAGGTGCTGCTGCTCTCCGATCGCGTCGACGAGTGGGTCATGGCGCACCTGACCGAGTTCGACGGCAAGACCTTGAAGTCGGTGACCAAGGCCAAGATCGACGTCGACGAGGAGGACGAGAACGAGTCCGAGGAGGAAAAGGCCGAGCACGAGGCGCTGATCAAGCGGCTCAAGGACACCCTCGGCGAGCAGGTCGAGGACGTGCGTCGTTCGCGTCGCCTGGTCGACTCGCCGGCCTGTCTGGTGACCGACGAGGGGCAGGTGAGCCTCCATCTGCAGCGCATCCTCGAGCAGGCAGGCCAGTCGATGCCGGAGACCAAGCCGATCCTCGAGGTCAATCCGGACCACCGCCTGCTCCAACAGGCCGAAAAGGAGTCGGACGATGCGCGCTTTGCGGACATCGCCCACGTCCTCTACGGGCAGGCGATGCTCGCCGAGGGTGGCAAGCTGGCCGATTCGGCCGACTTCGTCAGTCGTTTGAACCGCCTGCTCGCCTGACGGTCCAACCTTCCATACGCCCGAGACGGACCCCCGGCAACCCCGGGGGTTCTTTGTTTTTGGGCGGCGGGTCGATGCGGACGCGGCTCCTGGGAACATGCTCTGGCAAACCCCGGGTGCATACTTGACTGTGGTGCTGGGTAATCCCCCTGCAATGTTCGGTTTTTCTGCGTCCAGTAGCATGCGATACTTCCCCGATTTACCGGCTTGGGTTCTTCGATCTTGGTTCAGCAACGCACACTCCGAAATACCATCCGCGCCACGGGGATCGGTCTGCACACCGGCGAGCAGGTCCGTTTGACCCTGCGGCCGGCGCCCGCGGACAGCGGCATCGTCTTTCACCGGGTCGATCTCGGCAACGATGCGACGATCCCGGGGCATGCCTTCAATGTCGGCGAAACCCAGCTGTCCACCACGCTGGTCCAGGACGGTGTGAAGATCTCCACGGTCGAGCATCTGATGTCGGCGCTCGCCGGTCTGGGGATCGACAACTGCGTGGTCGAGATCGACGGCCCGGAAATGCCGATCATGGACGGCAGTGCCAGTCCGTTCGTTTTCCTGATCCAGTCGGCGGGTATCGAGGAGCAGGACGCCCACAAGCGTTTCATCCGCATCCTCGAGTCGGTCGAGGTGGTCGACGGCGATCGCTGGGTGCGCTTCGATCCGCACGAGGGTTTTCGCGTGGCGATGTCGATCGACTTCAACCACCCGGTGCTCGACAAGTCGGCGCGCCTGGCGGAAATCGACTTCTCCTCGACCAGCTTCGTCAAGGAAGTCGCCCGGGCACGCACCTTCGGTTTCATGAGCGACCTCGAGATGATGCGCTCGCGCAACCTGGCGCTGGGCGGCTCGGTGGACAACGCCATCGTGGTCGGCGAGGACCATATCCTCAACGAGGACGGCCTGCGTTACGGCGACGAGTTCGTCAAGCACAAGATCCTCGATGCCATCGGCGATCTCTACCTGCTCGGTTGCAGCGTGATCGGCAGTTTCACCGGTCACAAGTCGGGGCATGCCCTGAACAATCAGCTGCTGCGTGCATTGCTGGCCCGGGACTCGGCCTATGAGGTGGTGACCTTCGAGACCGAGGAGCCGCCCCCGGTATCGTTCTCCCGCCCGGCGGCACAGATCGCCGAGTGAGAGCGCCGGGAATCGGTCAAGCGAACGAGAAGGCCCGGCCATGCGCCGGGTCTTCTTTTTGCCGGTTATTGGGCAAGCTGCCGGCTGGACAGGGCGGGCGGCTTGGGTAACACTGCCGACTCGTTTCGACAGGATCGTCGAACGCGTGCCGGCCAGGAGGGCCGGTGGGACCAACCAACCACAAGGAGAGTGTCATGGGCTACATGCGTCGCATGAGCGGGCTGTTGGGGCTGCGTAAGTCTGGGGATCGCCGTCGTGGGCGCCGTTACGAGGCGCCGCGAGGATGTCGCATTCTGGTGATCGATGATTCCAAGACCGTGGTCAAGATCCTGAGTCGGATGCTCAGTCAGAACGAGTACGAGCCGATCGCCGCCGGCGATGCCGAATCCGGTCTGCAACTGGCGCGCCAGTACCCGCCGGACCTGATCTTCCTCGATATCCTGCTTCCCGGCATGAACGGCTTTGCCGCCCTACGCCGCCTGCGCCAGGACCCGGCGACCGCCGAGGTGCCGGTCATCATGATCAGTGGCGACGAGCAGTCGATGGCGCGCATGGTGCTCGACCGACTCGGCTCGGACGACTTCATGAAAAAGCCCTTTGGCCGTGCCGACGTCTTCACTCGTATCGAGGGCCTGGTGCGCAACGGGCGGTTACCGGCCCGATCCCCGTCCTCCGCCTTCGACTGGAATGCCCTCTGACAGGTCGTGCCCGGGTCGGAAGGCTGATGGCCCTTGAGCGGCACCGACTCCGGCCGAAGTCGCCTGCGACTGATTCGTGCCGGCTGGCGGCGGTCGCATGTGGCTCGTGCCTGATCTAAGGTCCGGGCATGAGCAGGCAACAGAAAGTCGATTTCCCGGTGGAAAAGGTCCGCCGCTACCTCGAACCCGGCCCGGTGGTGCTGGTCTCCTCGGCCTGTGATGGCGAGCGAGACATCATGACCATGGGCTGGCATACCGTGATGGCGTTCTCGCCGTCGCTGGTCGGCTGCGTGATCTCGGCGGGCAACCACAGCTTCGATCTGGTGCGCCGCTCGGGCGAGTGCGTGATCAACCTGCCGACGACCGACTTGGTCGACGCGGTCATCGGTATCGGTAACACCAGTGGTGAGGCGATCGACAAGTTCGAGCGTTTCAAGTTGACCGCCGAACCGGGCCATGCCGTGTCCGCGCCGCGTCTGGCCGAATGCCACGCCAACTTCGAGTGCCGGCTGGTCGACGATCGGCTGGTCGAAGATCACAACTTCTTCGTCTTCGAGGTCGTCCGTGCCCACGTCACCCCCGAGCCGGTCTACCCCGAGACCCTCCACTACACCGGTGATGGCGTGTTCATGCTCTCCGGTCAGACCATCGACCGCAGTGACCAGTTCTTGCCCCAGATGCTTTGAACGCCGCTTGCTCTGAACCCCGGCCCGCGGGGCAGGGCGGCCGTGCATCCCCCGTTGCCGTGGTGGAGTTGCCGTGGTGGATCAGTCTTCTGGCGGCTTGATCGCCCGCGAAAGCCGCTCCAACGCCCGTGCGAGGTCACTCCCGGGTTGGGCCTCGGCCAGGTAATGCAGTGCCTGGCTGCCCGCCTGCGACGCCGGTCGATCGTGGTGGCGAGGCTGCTGCCTCGCCGAGACCCGGGCGGAGGTGATCCGCACGCGAATGCCCGCCGGTCGCGGCGCGCCGGGGTGTGCCTCGAGCGCCTTGTGCAGCCGGGCAAGCAGGTCGGGGGCCTCGAAGCGCAGCCGGCTGGCGGCCGCGGCGCTGGGGACGCCGATGGTCAGCGTCTGTTCGTTGACATTGAGTACCTGCACGCTCAGTCCCGAGCGGCCCGACACCAGACCGTCGATGATGGCCTGGTAGCCCCGGATCAGGGCCACCCGGTCGAGAATGCCGGCCAGCGTGGGATTGTTCAGGCGGTAGCGTTCCAGATTCATCGCGCGGCCTTTCGTGACGGGGTTGTGACGGGCGTGAGGCACGACCCACTGCCTATCATTATCCACGCATCTGCCGTAAGATTCAGCGCATTTGCCAAGGAACTGCCCGCGGATTCGGTCCGCCCCTTTTTTCGGCCCGCCGAGCCCTCAGACCGGTCGCGTTTCTCGCGGCCGCCGGGGCGCTCGACGGCCACGGTGGTTCCTCACTTTTCGCGCGCCGCATCGGCGCGGTTTGTCGAAACACGGGATAGGACATGATTGGATCGTTTGCAGCAAAGGTTTTCGGTACGCGCAATGACCGTCAGGTCAAGAAGCTCAGGAAACGCGTCACGGAGATCAATGCCCTCGAGGAGGCGACCCAGGCGCTGTCCGACGACGAACTGAAAGGGCGCACCGAGGAGTTCCATCAGCGCTGGGCCGACGGCGAGGCCCTGGATTCCCTACTGGTCGAGGCCTTTGCCGTCTGCCGCGAGATGAGTCGGCGCGTGATGGGCATGCGGCACTTCGACGTGCAGCTGATCGGCGGCATGACCCTGCACGAGGGCAAGGTCGCCGAGATGAAGACCGGTGAGGGCAAGACCTTGGTCGCCACCCTGGCCGTCTACCTCAACGCCATCACGAAAAAGGGTGCACACGTGGTGACGGTCAACGACTATCTCGCCAAGCGGGATGCCGAATGGATGGGGCGCGTCTATACCGCGCTCGGCCTGACCGTGGGCACGGTGGTGCCGGGGATGGACGCGCGCGCCAAGCGTGATGCCTATCACTGCGATGTCACCTACGCGACCAACAACGAGCTGGGCTTCGACTACCTGCGCGACAACATGGCCTTCTCCAGCGAGCAGATCATGCAGCGCGAGCCGACCTACGCCATCGTCGACGAGGTCGACTCCATCCTGATCGACGAGGCGCGCACGCCGCTGATCATCTCCGGTCCGGCCGCCGACTCCTCGGAGACCTACCACACCATCAACGGCCTGATCCCCGAGCTGAAAAAGCAGGCCCGGGAGGAGCCCAAGGACGACGAGCCCCCGCTGACCGACGAGGAGCGTGGCGACTTCACCGTCGACGAGAAGAACAAGCAGGTGTTCCTGACCGAAAGCGGCTTCGACAAGGCCGAGGAGCTGCTGATCCAGGCCGGTCTGCTCGAGGAAGGCGAGTCGCTTTACGACTCGCACAACATCATGCTGCTGTCGCACCTGACCGCGGCCCTGCGGGCGCATTCGATCTACAAGCGCAACGTCGACTACATCGTCAAGGGCGACGACGTGATCATCGTCGACGAGTTCACCGGCCGGACGCTGGCGGGTCGACGCTGGTCGGAGGGTCTGCACCAAGCCATCGAGGCGAAGGAGGGCGTGACGATCAAGCCCGAGAACCAGACGCTCGCCTCGATCACCTTCCAGAACTACTTCCGTCTCTACCCCAAGCTGGCCGGCATGACCGGCACGGCGATCACCGAGGCACGCGAGCTGGGCGAGATCTACGGCCTGGACGTGATCCAGATCCCGACCAATCGCCCCATCCAGCGGATCGACCACGGTGACCTGGTCTTCCTGACCGCCGAGGAAAAATACGGGGCCATCACCAAGGACGTGCAGGCGGCCCGCGACCGCGGCCAGCCCACCCTGGTGGGCACAGCCTCCATCGACGCCTCCGAGGTCGTTTCCGAGGCACTGCAAGAGGCCGGCATCCCGCACAACGTCCTCAACGCCAAGAATCACCTGAGCGAGGCGGAGATCATCGCCGAGGCCGGGCGTCCCGGCGCGGTGACCATCGCCACCAACATGGCCGGCCGTGGCACCGACATCGTGCTGGGCGGCAACCTCGAGCAGGAACTCCAAGAGCTGGGGGCGGATGCCAGCGAGCAAGAGCGGGCCGAGGTCGAGGCGTCGTGGAAGCAGCGCCACCAGGCGGTGCTGGATTCCGGCGGCCTGCACGTGGTCGGCACCGAACGTCACGAATCCCGCCGGGTCGACAACCAGCTGCGCGGCCGCGCCGGCCGTCAGGGGGATCCGGGTTCGACCCGATTCTTCCTGTCGCTCGAGGACAGCCTGATGCGGGTGTTCGCCTCCGATCGTGTCTCCGGGTTGATGAAGAAGCTCGGCATGAAGTCGGGCGAGGCGATCGAACACCCGTGGGTCTCGCGGGCGATCGAGAACGCCCAGCGCAAGGTCGAGGGCCACAACTTCGACATGCGCAAACACCTGCTCGACTACGACAACGTCGCCAACGAGCAGCGCAAGGTCATCTACGAGCAGCGCCGTGCCGTCATGGCGACCACCGACACCAGCCCGATCATCGAGTCGATGCGCCGCGAGGTGCTGGCCGAACGGTTCCGTCGTTACGTGCCCTTCGGTGCGCTCGAGGAGATGTGGGACGTCGAGGGCCTGATCGCGCATCTCAAGGAAGACTTCGGTCTCGATCTGCCGATCCAGACGTGGCTCGACGAGGACGACGACCTCCACGACGAGACGCTGCTCGAGAAGATCATCGACACCGCCCAGCGCCACTACGTGGCCAAGGAGACCCTGATCGGCAAGGACAATCTGCGCCAGTTCGAAAAGGGCGTGTTGCTGCAGGTGCTCGACGCGCAATGGAAGGACCACCTGGCCGCGATGGACTACCTGCGCCAAAGCATCGGGCTGCGCGGCTACGCGCAGAAGAACCCGACGCAGGAATACAAGCGCGAGGCGTTCGAGATGTTCGGCAAGATGCTGGACGGCATGAACTACGAGATCGTCCGCACGCTGACTCGCCTGCAGATCGCCGCCCCCGAGGGCATGGAGCAGGGCGACATCACCTCGATGCTCGACGAGTTGGTCGACAATCCCCGCGTCGATCCCAGCCAGTTGCGCACCCGCCACGAGTCGGTCCCGACATTCGCCGAATCCGAAGAGACGGCCGCACCCGTCCGGCCGTCAGGGCGGGATGAGACCAGTGGTGAGCCGCCCACCCGCCCGGTACGGCGCGAGGCCCCCAAGATCGGTCGCAACGATCCATGTCATTGCGGCTCGGGCAAGAAGTTCAAGCACTGCTGCGGCAAGCTCTGAGGGCGGACGATACCCGCCTCAAAACCTCTGATCAGGAGACAGGGAATGAAACGTCTGATTCTTGCCGTGGTGGTCGTGGTAGCGGTCCTCCTGGCCGCCGCCCCGTTCGTTACCGGGCATGTGATGGAGAGCACGCTGGCCGAGGTCGAGCGATTCCCGGGCACGCGTGATGCGCTGGAACTGGAGGTGACCGGCTACCAGCGCGGTTATCTCGAGTCCATGGCCGAATCCGAGTTGCTGCTGCGCCTGCCCGAGCAGGAGCCGGTGCGCGTGACGCTGACCCATCGCATCGACCAGATGCCGGGCATCGACGGGCGGTATGCAACCGTCTACACCACCTGGGAGCCGACCACCCCCGAGCTGCGTGACGAATTGGCCGAGGTATTCGGTGACGATGCCGAGTTCACGCTTGCTACGGCCCTCTATCCGACCGGCGCCAGTCATTCGTCCGGGCGCATCCCGGCAGTCGAGCGTGCCGGTGTCGACTTCTCCGGCGCGGACATCGAACTCGACACAACGGCGGCGGGTCACTTCGACTATCGCCTTGAGGGCGAGCGACTGGCCATTGACGACCAGGCCGAGGGCGTCGAGTCCGGTTCGGCCGTGGTCACCGAGGGGATTCGCCTAATTGCCTCCGGGCAGGTCGCCGAGGATGGCTTTGTCTGGGACAGTGACGGTCGTTTCGAGATCGATCGCCTCGAGATTGTCGAGGCAAATGGGCAGGGTCGGGTCGAGGATTTCGTCCTGCGATTCGATTCGGCGCGTGACGAGGATCAATGGGGCTTCTCGGTTGCCTACGAAGTCGGCGAGGCCGTCATCGAGGGCGAGGAATTTCGCGATGCCGAGATGCGGTTCGCGGTCGATCGACTGGATGCCGCCGCGGTGCGCGCGTTGGTCCAACGCCTGGAGACATTGCAGGAGCTCGCGGCACGCGGGGCGTCCATCGACCAGGCGGTCACCGATGCCGTGGTCGCCGAATTGCCCGCCCTGATGAGCCACGGGCCGCGTATTGCGATCGAGCCGTTGCGCGCCACCACGGCCGAGGGCGACACCGAGATCACGCTTGTCGCCGAACTGCCGGCCGGCGTGAGCAAGGGTGAGCCCAACCCGATGATGTGGATGGCGATGCTCAGTGCGCTGGTGATCGAGGGCAGCCTCGAGATGCCGCTCGCCCTGCTGGAGAAGTCCGCGGCGGCGCGTGGGCAGCGAGTCGGCATCGTCGAGGAGCAGCTTGCCCCGTTGGTTGCCCAGGGATGGGTCAGCGTCGAGGACGGCGTGGTCACGACCAGCGTCGACTTCCGGCAGGGCAACCTCCAGCTCAACGGCACCTCGGCCAACCAGTTGCTCAACATGGCCTTTGGTGGTTGAGCGGCACAGTGATGCAGGAGATCACGGCATGAGCGTTGGTTTGACCGCCCCGGTCGTCGGGGACTTGCAGCCCATTCCCGGCATCCGGATCGGGATCACCCAGGCCGGCGTGCGCAAGGCCGATCGCGACGATCTGGCCGTGATGCTGCTGCCCGAGGGTGCAACCATGGCCGGCGTGTTCACGCAGAACCGCTACTGCGCCGCCCCGGTGGTCATGTGCCGCGAGCGACGCGAGAGCGACGTCGCCCCGCGGGCGCTGGTGATCAATACCGGCAACGCCAACGCGGGCACCGGTCGTGACGGCATGGCGCGCGCCGAGTCGGTCTGCCACACGCTGGCCCATCGCCTGGGTTGCGACGACCGGGCCGTCTGGCCGTTCTCCACCGGCGTGATCATGGAGACCCTGCCGTCGGAGAAAATCATCGCCGCGCTGCCGGCGGCGGTTGCCGAGGCCGTCGAGGACAACTGGTTGCGCGCCGCCTCGGCGATCATGACCACCGATACCATCCCCAAGGGGCGCTCGCTGACCCGAGTGATCGGCGGGGCCTCGGTGACCATCACCGGCATCGCCAAGGGATCCGGGATGATCCACCCCAACATGGCGACCATGCTCGGCTACATGGGGATCGACGCCCAGGTGCCCAAGCCGGTGCTGCAGGCGATGCTCGACGATGTCACCCAGGAAAGCTTCAATCGAGTGACCGTCGACGGCGATACCTCGACCAACGATGCCTTTATGCTGATCGCCAATGGTCGGCCGGGCAGCCTCGAGGTGTCGAGTACCGATGACCCGTATTATGCGCCGCTGCGTGACGCCGTCGCCGAGGTGGCCGTGTTTCTCGCTCAGGCCCTGGCGCGTGACGGCGAGGGGGCGACCAAATTCGTCACCATCGAGGTCAGCGGCGGGCGCGACCGGGCCGAGTGTCGTCTGGTGGGCAAGGCGATCGCGCACAGCCCGCTGGTCAAGACCGCGCTGTTTGCCTCTGACCCGAATCTCGGGCGGATTCTCGCGGCCGTCGGTTATGCCGGCATCGACGACCTCGACGTCGGCAACGTCAGCCTGTGGTTGGGCGACGTGCGCGTGGTAGTCGATGGGGGGCGCGACCCGAATTACGTCGAGGCGCAGGCCGCCGCGGTGATGGCCGAACCCGAGATCACCATGCATATCGATCTTGGCCGCGGCTCGGCCGTCGATCAGGTCTGGACCTGCGATTTCTCCTACGACTACGTCAAGATCAACGCCGAGTACCGCTCCTGATCGTGGTGGACCGGCCGCGGACCGACATTGTCCTGGGGCTCCTCCGCGAACCGGACGGTCGTGTCTGGGCGGAGGTTCGCCCCGAGGATAAGCACCTGGCCGGGTTGCGCGCCTTCCCCGGTGGCAAGCGCCGGGACGGCGAGACCCTGCGGGCCGCACTCGCACGCGAGCTCTACGAGGAGGTTGGGATTCGGGTGCAGCGCGCCCGCCGCGTGATCACGCTCAACTGGGATTATCCCGATCGCCGTCTGCGCTTGATCGGCTTCGAGGTCACGGCGTGGGAAGGCAGGCCGCGCTCGGTCGAGGGGCAGCGGCTCGCGGCCGAGCCGCTTGACCGCGATGGCCGGGGCGGTTGGCTGGCCGCGATGCCGCCCGCCAACCGCGGGCTGGTCAATGCGCTGGTCCTGCCGCGTTGCCTGGCGATCACGCCGCCAATCGGTGCCGAGGGTGTGACCGCCTGGCAGGCACGCATCGAGTCGCGCTTGCACCGGCTGCCCGCACCGATGTTGGTCAATTTGCGCCCCGGCCCGGAGTCCACGCGGTTGGAGATGCCGTGGCCGACGCTCGCCCGATCGGTGCTGGCGGCCGGTCACTGGCCGGTGGTCAATCCACCCGGCGACCAATCGTTGCCCGAAGGGCTCGATCCCCGAGTCGGTCTGCATCTCAATCATGCCCGGCTCATGTCGATCTCTGCCGGGCAGGTGCGGGATTGGCAGGCCGCCGGTCATCTGGTTTCCGCGGCCGTTCACGATCAGGCGTCTCTCGATCGTGCCGCCGAGTTGGCCATCGACCTGGTGAGCGTGTCGCCGGTTCGAGTGACCGCGACCCATTCGGGCGTCCGCGGCATTGGCTGGGCGGCGTTCGCCCAGCTGGCCGGGGCCGCCTCCATGCCGGTCTATGCGCTTGGTGGTGTGGGCGTCGATGACTTGCCGCGCATCTGGCGTCGTGGCGGATTCGGTGTCGCCTCGATTTCGGCGTTCTGGTGAGCCGTGCCCCGTGCCGTGAGGAGAAAAGAATGAGCATGAAACAGGCGAAATGGATGGTGGCCACGCTCCTGATCCTGGGCGTGCTGACCTATCTCTGGGGGCGGGCGCCGGACAAGCTGATCATCGACACGCCGGCGACCGGCCCGCTGACCCAGGTGCCGGCACCGACCGACTGCCCGCTCAAGGGCGAGGGCTGCGAGATCGCGATCGACGGGGTGGGCTCGTTCCTGGTCAGCATGCCCGAAACGGTGGTGCCGCTGGAAAAGATGGTTTTCCGGGTCGTGCCACGGGGCGAGGCGGCAAAAGCCATCGGCCAGATCCGGGTGGACTTCGAGATGATCGGCATGGACATGGGCATCAACGCCTACCGGCTGGATCGGCTGGCCGACGGCACGTACCGCGAAGAGGTGATCCTGCCGGTCTGCACCACCGATCGCAGCGACTGGCGCGCCAATCTGAGCATTCACAGCACGGCGGGCGCGTATCTGGTGCGTCTGCCGTTCAGCGTCGATCGATCGCGCTAGGGAATCTCTGCACGAATCGATAGTGCCTCTGGCTCGCGGGTTTGTTCGCAATCGAGGCGCCGGGCCGAAGGCGGGCTTATTGCCCGTCGAGGGCCGGCAACGACGAGTGCGGGCAAACCCGCGAGCCCCGCACGGGCGGGCCGCCAAGGGTCCATCTGCGGCGTTGCGGCGCTTGCGAATGGCGACGGCCATTCACGGCGCACCGCGCCTTGCATCTAGACCCTTGGCGGTCCCGCAGAGACACTATCGATTCGTGCAGAGATTCCCTAGGGAGCCTCAGTCGCCCGGGCTTAGGCGCCGCAGCAGGACATAGAGTGCGCCGGTGCCGCCGTCATGCGGCGGGGCCGAGCAGAAGGCGACCACGTCGTCACGCTGCGGCAGCCAGCGATTGAGCAGGGTCTTGAGCACCGGTTGGCCGTCTGCGGATCGATAACCCTTGCCGTGGACGATGCGCACGCAACGGCGCATCTCGCCGCGTTCGCTGCGGATGAAGGCGGCGACCTCGTTACGGGCGCGGTCGACGGTCAGGCCGTGCAGGTCGAGTGACGCCGAGACGCTGTAGCCGCCGCGCTTGAGCTTGCGCAGGATGGTCTTCTGCACCCCGGGGCGCAGGTACTGCACCTGATCGCCCTGCTCGGGGGCGTCGGCGAGATCGCTGACGGCGAACGCGTCGACCATCTCATCGAAACCCGGCTCCTGGCGCGGGCGGGCACTGACGCGCGGCCGCTCGGGCTCAACGCGCTCGTCCTCGACGCGTTCGATTGGGCCGATGGCGTCGAGAAACAGCGCGCGATCTTCAGGGTCGATGCTTGACTCGTCACTCATGGGCGCATCATAGCCTCCCGTCAGCCCGTGGCCATGGTTGGCTGCTGAATTGACGACCGGCAGAGGGTATCCTTGGGAGCCTCTGCGTGATTCGATCGTGTCTCTGCGGGACCGCCAAGGGTCCAGATGCCAGGCGCAGGCCGCTGCGAATGTCCATCCGCCTTCGCCGCCCCTTCGCAAGGGGGCGCAACGTCGCAGATGGGCCTTTGGCGGCCCGCTCGCGGGGCCTGGAGGCAAACCCGCAACCCAGCGGCGCTATCGAATCGTGCAGAGCGTCCTATCCGGCCCTGCAAATTTGAAACGAGCAATCGATGCATATCCTTCTGAGCAACGACGACGGTTACCTCTCCCCCGGCCTGAATGTGCTGGCCGAGCGACTGGCCCGCTTTGCCACCGTGACCATCGTCGCCCCGGACCGCGACCGCAGCGGGGCGTCCAACAGCCTGACGCTCTCCCGTCCCTTGCGTCCGCGCCAGCTCGAAGAGCGGCTCTGGGTGATCGACGGTACCCCCTCGGATTGCGTGCACCTCGGCATCAAGGGGCTGCTGCCCGAAATGCCCGACCTGGTGGTCTCCGGTATCAATCACGGTGCCAACCTCGGTGATGACGTGCTGTATTCCGGTACGGTTGCCGCGGCCAGCGAGGGGCGGGCGCTGGGCCTGCCCGCCATCGCGATCTCCTGCCAGTCGTTCGCTCCCAAGTACCTCGATTCCGCTGCCCACTGGGTCGAGTGGCTGATCGGTCGGCTCGGCAATCACCCGTTGCCGGCCTATACCTTGCTCAACGTCAATGTGCCGGACGCGCCACTCGATCAGATTGGCGGGGTGCGCGCCACGCGCCTGGGGCGGCGGCATCCCTCTGGCCAGTTGGTCAGGGAGAACGATCCGCGGGGACGCGAGATCGTCTGGATCGGGGCGGCCGGCGAGGCCGAGGACGCCGTCGAGGGCACCGACTTTCACGCCTTGTCGGCCGGTTGGGTTTCGGTCACGCCGATCCATTTCGACATGACCCGCCACGAGGCGATGCCGGCGCTTGAACAATGGCTGACCTGAGGACCGGTCGGTGATTCGGCGCAACTACCAGTGGGCGCGCCAGACCATGCTCGAGCGGCTGGTTTCGCAGGGCATCCGTGCCCAGCCGGTGCTCGACGCGGTGGCCGCCGTTCCGCGCGAGGCCTTTGTCGACGAGGTGCAGGGCGTGCGGGCCTACGAGGACTGTTCGCTGCCGATCGGGCAGGGGCAGACCCTGTCGCAACCCTATATCGTCGCCCGGATGACCGAACTGGTCATGGCCGGAGAATCCCGGCTGACGCGGGTGCTCGAGGTCGGGACGGGTTCGGGTTACCAAGCGGCGGTGCTGGCGCAGTTGTGCCAGTCTGTGTTCACTGTCGAGCGCATCGGCGCGTTTCTCGATCAAGCCAAGGCCCGGCATCGTGCGCTGGGGTTGCTCAATATCCGCTACATGCATCGGGACGGTTTCAGGGGCTGGCCATCGCAGGCGCCGTTCGAGGCCATCGTGGTGACCGCGGCCCCGGATGCCGTGCCCCCGGAACTCAAGGAGCAACTCGCCATCGGCGGGCGGCTCGTGATTCCGGTCGGTGCGCAGGGCGGCGGGCAGAAGCTGACCGTCATCACGCGATTGGCCGACAACGAGTACCAGACGCGCTGGTACGATCTGGTTTCGTTCGTTCCACTCTTGCCGGGATCCCTTGCGTGAGCTTGCGTGAGGATCCCTGGCATGGACCTGTCGGCATGAGGTGCCCATGAGGCTGTTCGGCCCGTTGTATGACCGTGTCCTGGGCTGGTCGGCCCATCGTCGTGCTCCGGCTGTGCTCGGGGCGTTGAGCTTCGCCGAGTCCTCGTTCTTTCCGGTGCCTCCGGACGTCATGCTCATGCCCATGGCGCTCGCTCGGCCACGCTGTTGGTGGGTATTCGCGTTGATCGCGACCCTCGGCAGTGTGCTCGGCGGGGTGCTGGGCTACCTGATCGGGTTCTGGGCGATCGAGGCGATCGAGCCCTGGCTGGCCGAATCGCATTACGCCGCGGGCTTCGATCGAGCGCGGGCCTGGTTCGCCGACTGGGGCTTCTGGGCGATTCTGGTTGCCGGCTTCTCGCCGATTCCCTACAAGGTGTTCACCATTGCCGCCGGGGCGTTGACGATGAATCCGTTCGGCTTCGTGGTCGCCTCGTTCGTCGGACGCGGCGCGCGCTTCTTTCTCGTGTCAGGGTTGGTCGCCTGGGCAGGGCCTCGTGTCGCGCCGACGCTGCGCCGCTATATCGAATGGCTGGGCTGGCTGTTCGTCGCCCTGCTGCTGATTGCCATCGCTGTCTGGCAGCTAATCTAACCCATGCGTACCCGGCCGCTCGTTCTCATCTCGTCTCGTTTGCGCCGGCTGGTAGCGGTCGGCCTGCTGTCCGGGCTGTTCATGCTGGGCGGTTGCGCCACCCCCACCGATTACCGCAGCTGGGAGCGTGGCCAGCCGGTGTATTACGTCAAGGGCGGTGACACCCTCTACTCGATCGCCGTGGCCAACGATCTGGATTGGCAGCGGCTGGCTCGCTGGAACGGCATTTCCGATCCGCGTCACCTGAAGATCGGTCAGCGTCTTCGTCTCAGTTCGTCCGGTGGGGGGGCGAGCCCACAGCGATCAGCCAAGACGTCCCCGACAAGTACGCCGGTCAAAGCGGCGTCGAGTGACTCCAGATCCAGTCGCCCCGCGCCGGCTGCCTCGCCGGTGGGTTGGAAATGGCCACTGGACGGCCAACGGCGGGCGCTTCACCGGTTCCCCGAGGGCGCGCCCGCCCAGAAAGGCGTAATCCTCGCCGCGCCAATCGACACCCCGGTGCGTGCGGCTGCCGCCGGCAAGGTGGTCTACTCCGGTGACGGGTTGCCGGGGTACGGTAACC
Source organism: Guyparkeria halopsychrophila (assembly GCF_044582135.1). Classification (NCBI taxonomy): domain Bacteria; kingdom Pseudomonadati; phylum Pseudomonadota; class Gammaproteobacteria; order Chromatiales; family Thioalkalibacteraceae; genus Guyparkeria; species Guyparkeria halopsychrophila. The sequence continues at coordinate 46,407 of NZ_JBDODP010000014.1, forward strand.
TCGTGATTCTGAAGCACAACGCCGAATGGCTCTCTGCCTATGCCTACAACAAGAGTCTTTCCGTGTCAGAGGGAGACTGGGTGCGCAGCGGGCAGGCCATCGCTCGCGTCGGCCCGCGTGACCATCGCAAGCCGAGCGATGGAGGGCATCTGCTGTTCCAGATTCGCCGCCAGGGCAAGCCGGTCGACCCGGAGCGCTTCCTGCCCTGAGCCGGCCCTTCCAGTTTCATTGCCTTGGCTCTCTCTTCGGCGATCTCTCTCCCCCGCCTGAGCCGCTGTGTCTGTCGCGTGAAGTCGTGAGCCGCTTTCCGACCGGTTTGCCATGCGGATCCGCGCGTACGACGTCACGCATGCTTTTCCCTTCTGTATTCCCGTCCACCGCGCGAGCTGTCTTTCCGGTGGCGTCGATTGCGCGTTCGAGAACTTCGCCGCGCTTCCCATGTCGCACTAACCACGGACAGTGATTGATCATCGCGAGATGGGCGTACATGTCTTGTACATGTATGCGGTGGTGGACTGAGGCCTGAGCGCTTGCGATTTGCTTCTGCAAGTGCTTCCCCGGCATCGTTATCATCATATCGAAGCTTATGTGTTGTTTTATTCGATTCCACAGGGATTGATCACGCCAATTCATTGTGCAAAGGTTGTACACAGATTAACGCAACAACAATCGCGACCAAGCGAGGGATACGACATGGCACAGGCAATCGTTCAAGACAACATGACCCGGGTCGGCTCCGCCAGGGTGGACGATCTGGCCGCCGCTCCGGCCGAAACCGTCCCCCGCCCTCGCGTGGCCCGCAAAGCGGGCGCCCCCGAGTCGACGGGATTCGTGCGCAACTTCGGTGTGGCCGATTCCGGGGCCCCCGATCCGGTTCGCCTGTACCTCAAGGATGTCGAAACGGAGCGTCTGCTGACCCCCGCCGAGGAAATCGATTTTTCCCGCCGAGCGCAGGCCGGTGAGGAGTGGGCCCGTCAGAAGATGATCGTCTGCAACCTGCGGCTGGTGATCAAGCTGGCCCGTCGATACATCAATCGCGGCCTCGATCTGCTCGACCTGATCGAGGAAGGCAATCTGGGTTTGATGCGAGCAGTCGAGAAGTTTGACCCCGAGCGCGGTTTCCGCTTTTCGACCTATGCCACTTGGTGGATTCGCCAGACGATCGAACGGGCGCTGATGAATCAGGCCCGCACGGTTCGCCTGCCGGTGCATGTGGTCAAGGAAGTGCATTCCTACAACCGCGCGGCCCGCAAGATTTCGCAGGGCCAGAACGGCGATGTTCGTCCCGAACAGATTGCAGAACACCTGGACAAGCCGTTGAAGGACGTACTCAAGGTAATGTCCTACAACGAGCGGGAATCCTCGTTCGACAGCCCGCTCAAGGGCGACGGCGAGTTCTCCCTGCTCGACATGGTGCCCGACGAGAACAGCCAGCTGCCGGAAGACGAACTGCAGGACAACGGCGTCATGCAGTTGCTTGACCGGTTGATCGACAAGCTCGAGGGCAAGCAGCGCGAGGTGCTGATGCGCCGCTATGGTCTGCGGGGCCACGAGCCGGCGACCCTCGAGCAGGTGGGCGGCCTGCTGGGTTGTACTCGCGAGCGTGTGCGCCAGATTCAACTCGAGGCGGTGCGCCGCCTCAAACAGTTTGCCGCCAACGAAGGCGTGACGTCAGACGTGATTTTTAGCGAGTGACACCGTCTCTCGCCCGATGTCGGTGAGTCTAGTGTCTCGGGGCCGTCCCTGCCTTTTGGCAGCGGGCGGTCTTTTTGTATCGGCGCGGAATGATGTGTTCGCTGGCTAATAGTTGGAGGTCGTCAGCGGGGCTGGCAAAATGTGGATTACAGCCGGTCCAACGAGATCGGCGAGGCAACCAAGGGGCCCTGCATGACCGATACGAAAACGGAATTCGACATCTGTGCCGAGGATCGCGTGCCGGTGTTGTTGCACCGCGTCGATCAGCTCTGGCGCCAGTTGCTTGATCATGAGCTTGCCCATCACGGCCTGAGCCAGGCCAAGTGGCGCACCATGGCCATCCTGTCGTTGTATCCCGAGGGGCTGATCCAGTCGGAGCTGGCCGAGGAACTGGGTATAGAAGGGCCGTCGCTGGTCGCGATGATCGATCGATTGTCGCGTGACGAGTGGGTTGAACGGGTCCAGTGCGGTACGGATCGTCGCTGCAAGATCATCCGTCTGACCGAGCGCTCGTTGCCATTGATTGACGAGATTCGCGCCAGTGCCGAGAAGCTTTATGCCCGCACCTTTGCCGAGATTGATGTGCCGGGCGTGAGCATCCCAGATGTGGAGCGATTTTTTATCGCCCTGCGTGATCGCCTGTTCGACAACCTGCCGGAGAAAAAGCGCCAGCAACGACGCCGGAACCTGGCCCGGGCCGCGTCCGAGGGCTGATCAATCCGGTGCCGCTCTGCCGGCCGGATGTTAAAGCAGAGCGCGCGGGCCGTCGGTTGGCAGAAAAACGCCCCCGTGCATGGGATGAACCATGCCGGGGGCGTTTTGCGTATAAGGATTAGCGTCCGAGGCTCAGGTTGTGCCGCCGTCGTTGTCTTCCTGTCGCTGGCGGGCCCGTTGCATCAGGAATTCCGCCAGCAGCGGGACCGGCCGGCCGGTCGCGCCCTTGGCGTCGCCGGTCTTCCAGGCCGTGCCTGCGATGTCGAGGTGGGCCCAGTGATGCTCCTTGACGAAGCGGGAGAGGAACGCGGCAGCGGTGATGCTGCCGCCTTCCCGCCCACCGATGTTGGCCATGTCGGCGAAATTGCTCTTGAGCAGGTCCTGGTATTCGTCCCACAACGGCAGCTGCCACGCGCGGTCGTTGGTCGTTTCACCTGCCTGGATCAGTTCCTTGACCAGCGGATTGTGGTTGCCCAGAACAGCGCTCGGTTCCCGACCCAGCGCGATGATGCAGGCCCCGGTCAGGGTAGCCAGGTCGACGATCGCTGCCGGCTTGTAACGGGCGGCGTAGGTGAGCGCATCGCAGAGGATCAGCCGGCCTTCGGCGTCGGTGTTGAGCACCTCGATGGTCTGACCCGACATGCTGCGGATCACGTCACCCGGCTTGAGCGCCGCACCGTCGGGCATGTTCTCCACCGTGGGAATGATGGCGACCACGTTGATTGGCAGCTGCATCTCGGCCACGGCGGACATCACGCCGATGGTGGCCGCCGCCCCGCCCATGTCGAACTTCATCTGGTCCATGTCTGGTCCGGGCTTGAGCGATATCCCACCCGTGTCGAAGGTAACGCCCTTGCCGACCAGCACGATCGGCGGGGTGTCGGCGTCCGCCCCCATGTGTTCCATCACGATCAGCTTGGGCGGTTCGCTGCTGCCCTTGGCCACGGCCAGCAGGGCGTGCATCCCCAACGACTCCATGCGCGAGGCGTCGAGCACCTCGACCGACAGCTGTAGATGGGTCTCCGTCATCTTGCGGGCGTGCTCGGCCATGGTGGTGGGGGTGAGCAGGTTGGCGGGCATGTTGGCGAGGTTCTTGGCCATGCGCATGCCGTTGCTGATCGCGGTGGCTTCGCGCACGTGGCGTTCGGCCTCCATCAGCTCCCGGCGGGTCGGCAGGATGAAGGTCACCTTGCGCAGCGGGCGGCGTGGGCCCAGTTCGCGGTCCGTCTTGAGTTCGTCGAAGCGATACAGGGCATCGTCAATGGCCACGATGCTCTGGCGCAGCACCTGTTCCATGCTGCTGCCGCGCACGTCGATCTCGGAGAGGTGACTGACGCATTCGGCCGTGCCGCGGTGATGCAATGCCTCGACGGCGGCACGGGTGGCCTTGACCAGCCCACGGGTATCGAGCTCGCGTTCCTTTCCCAAGCCGACGAGCATGACGCGATCGGCCTGGACATTCGGCACGCCGTGGAGCAGCAAGGTGTCGCCGAGCTCGCCGTCCATGTCGCCGCGCCGGGTGATGGCCGTGATAAAGCCGTCACTAACCTGGTCGATGGTCTCCGCCGCTGCCGTCAGCCGACGGGATTCAAAGACACCGACGATCAGGCAGGCGGTGCGCTGCTTTTCCGGGGCGCCACTCTTTACGGAGAATTCGAGCACGGTGTTCTTCCTCGTGTCTGATGTGCGGTTAACGGGAGACCGGGTTTGTCCCGGCCGTTTGGGTACCCGTTCGTCCGGCCCAATCGGGCAATATGACTGGGCAGTCTAGCAAAAAGCCCGTTGTGGCCCGCCGGCGTTCGGTGCATCGGTCCGCGCCTGCTAGGATTTCCATGTCCAGAGGAGGCCCTGCGCGCATTGCCAACGCCTCCGCGTGGAAATCCCATAACGCTGCACCAGGGTGTCACGATGATCGATCCTTCCGAGAAGAAACCCACCGACCACCCGGACGACGAGTTCGAGCCGGGCATTGGTGATCCCTATCGTTTCGAGGCGCCCTCGCGTCAGCCCGGCTTCGCCCGGGTGTCGAAGGTCATGTTGGTGATCGGCGCGATCCTCTCGGCGGTGGGCGTGGTCGGGGGGCTCGGCCCGATCGTCTTCACCAGCGGGGAGGACAAGCTTCAGTTCATGAATCTGTTGATGCTCGCGCCGGTGGGCGTGATCCTCATGTTTGCCGGGATTACCGGTTGGGTGATTGCCGGCGGGCGCTGACCTTCCTCACTCACGTCACGAATCGAGTAGACACAAAAAAACCCCGGGCCTCGCCCGGGGTTTTGTTCTTTCGGACCGGCGAGTGCCGGTCAGGTGGTCAGCTGGCCCGCGGGACGCGGACGTCCTCGACCAGTTCCTGGATCTCATGCGGCGGCGGGGTGGTGATCTTCGCGACGAGGATCGCCACGATGAAGTTGATTGCCGCGCCGATGGCACCGAACGAGGTCGGGTTGATACCGAACAGCCAGTTGTCTGCGTTATCCGGCAGCATGTTGGTGTCCGGAATGAAGAACCAGCCCTTGTACCAGAAGATGTACAGCAGGGTGATCGACAGGCCGGTCAGCATGCCCGCGATGGCGCCTTCCTTGTTCATGCGCTTGGAGAAGATCCCCATCATCAGCGCCGGGAACAGGGAGCTTGCTGCCAGGCCGAAGGCCAGTGCCACCACCTGGGCGGCAAAGCCCGGCGGGTTGAGGCCCAGGTAACCGGCGACGATGATCGCGACGGTCATCGAGATCCGACCGGCCATCAGCTCGTTCTTCTCGGAAATGTTCGGCATGAACACGCCCTTGAGCAGATCGTGCGAGATGGCGGACGAGATCGCCAGCAGCAGGCCAGCGGCGGTCGACAGGGCGGCTGCGATACCACCAGCGGCGATCAGCGCGATGACCCAGTTCGGCAGGTTGGCGATTTCCGGGTTGGCCAGCACCATGATGTCGCGGTCAACGTAAAGCTCGTTGCCGTTCCAGCCGTACTCTTCCTCGGCCATGGCCGCGAAGTCTTCGTTGTCGTCGTTGTAGTACTGGATGCGGCCATCGCCGTTTTTGTCCTCGAACTGCAGCAGGCCGGTGAGTTCCCAGCTCCTCATCCAGTCCGGACGCTCGGCGTAGAGCAGGTTGCCCTCGGGTGCGCCGATTTCGTCGGTGTCCTGCACGGTCTTGAGGGTGTTCCACATCGCCATGGCGCCGACGGCCGGGGCCGTGGTGTACAGGATCGCGATGAACAGCAGGGTCCAGCCGGCGGACTTCCGGGCATCACGGACACGCGGCACGGTGAAGAAGCGCACCAGCACGTGCGGCAGACCGGCGGTACCGATCATCAGTGCCAGGGTCAGCAGGAAGGTGTTCATCAGGTCCGGCGTGCCGGTGTACTCGGCAAAGCCGAGATCGACCAGGACCAGGTCCAGCTTCTGCAGCAGGTACTGGTTCGAGCCGTCGGTCAGCATGGCACCGGTGCCGGTCTGCGGCAGGAAGTGGCCGGTCAGCTGCAGGGAGATGAAGATCGCCGGAACGGTGTAGGCGAAGATCATGATCACGTACTGCGCAATCTGCGTGTAGGTGATCCCCTTCATGCCACCGAGTACCGCGTAGACGAACACGATGCCCATGCCCGCGAACAGGCCAACCTCGACCGAGGTCTCGAGGAAGCGCGAGAATGCGACGCCCACGCCTTTCATCTGGCCGATGACGTAGGTCAGGGAGATGACCAGCAGGGCAATGACGGCGATGACGCGCGCGGTGTTCGAGTAGAAGCGGTCACCGATGAACTCGGGCACCGTGAACTTGCCGAACTTGCGCAGGTACGGCGCGAGCAGCATCGCCAGCAGGACGTAACCGCCGGTCCAGCCCATCAGGTAGGCGGAGGCCGAGTAGCCGTTGAAGGCGATCAGGCCAGCCATCGAGATGAACGAGGCGGCGGACATCCAGTCGGCGGCGGTGGCCATGCCGTTGAGGATGGGGTTGATTCCCTTGCCGGCAACGTAGAACTCGCTGGTGGTGCCCGCTCGGGCGACGATCGCGAGGACGAAGTAAAGCAAGAAGGTGGCGCCAACCACCAGGTAAATCAGTGTCTGAAGATCCATGTGTCTTGGGCTCCTGCGTTATCAGTCTTCGGCGACGCCGAATTTCTTGTCGATGGCGTTCATGCGCCAGGCGTAGAAGAAGATCAGCACCACGAAGGTGAAGATCGAGCCTTGCTGCGCGAACCAGAAGCCCAGCGGATAACCGCCCAGCATGATCTGGTTGAGCGTATCGACCAGCAGAATGCCGAATACGTAGGACACCAGGAACCAGACGGCCAGGCAGCCGAACAGTACCTTCAGGTTGGCACGCCAGTAATTAGCGCGATTGGAACGTTGCTCCATAAGTGGCTCCTCGAGTTTCGGTTGAGTCCGAACGTTTTTATGTCTTCCTTCTCCTAGCCGAGACCGGGGGCCTGGCGGGCATCACGCACCCACCACGCCCCGGCCCCGGCGCAGCGTAAGCCTACTGGAACCGTGGGGGGAAAGGGAACCTCCGATTATTGACCGCCCATCATCAGAGTTGATAGGCGATGGCCAGATGCTGCTGGAGCTTGCGGGCGATGCGAAAGGACTCCTTGAGCAAGCGCTGGGTGAGCCCGTCGAGCCGGTCCGGATCGACCAGGTTGTCCGGCGATTCGCCACGCTGGATCTGCGCGTACTGGTGGCGCAATCGCAGTCGCTGAATGAAGTCGTAGGCCGCGGTCAGATCCTCGGCCGGCAGGGCGCGTTCCGGGACGAGCGCCAGTCGCTGGTCGGTGCGTGTGGCCGCCGAGCCCTGGGCCAGCGCCTCGATGCGGGCGGCATCGACGAACGGCGTCGCGCCGTCGAGCTTGATGTCGATACCGCGCTGACCGCCACGGGAACGGGTGCGAAAGCCGCCGAACAGGGTTAGTGGCGGCTGATTGCGCAGGGCATTGGCCGCAAGCTGGCGTCGGAAGCGGCTGTTCTTCTTTGCCGGTTCGCGCCAGGCGCTTGCCCATCGCTCGAACAACGATTCGCTACCGGCCAGTCCGCGGGCGTCGAAGAAGATGCTGGCCTTGAGCAGGTGCTCGGGCGTGCCCTGGTCGATCCAGTCACGAAAGCGTTTGTTCCATTCATCGACCGATAGGCACAGGTCCGGATTGCCGGCCATGATGTTGCCCGGGCACAGCGGGTAGCCCAGTTGATCGAGGGCCTCGTTGACCCGGCGGGCCAACGGCAACAGGTGATCGCGGGCCGCCTGCGGATCGATCGATCCGCCGAAGACCAGGCCGTTGTCCTGGTCGGTGGCCAGGGTTTGTTCCGAGCGCGCCTCGCTGCCGAAGGTGAGCCAGCACCACTCCAGCTCGGCGGGCAGGGGGGCATCCTCGAACGTTAGACCGATAACGCGTCGGGTGATCGCATCGTTGATGCCGCTGACGATCCGGCTGATCGGGGCGAACCCCGAGCCGGATTCGAGCAGGGCGCCGACGATGCCGGGTACCTCGTGGCGAATGCCGGCCAGCGTCTCGATGTCTCTTGCGCGGCCGATGCGCTGGTGTAGCAGGCCCGGCGTCATCGCATTGACGCGATAGAGGGCGCCCTCGTCCAGCACGCCCAGCGGTTCATCGCGGCCCCGCTCGGTGACCAGCAGGTGATGAAAGCCGTGCTCGGCCAGCGCCACGGCCGCCTCGAGCAGCGAGGTGTCGGCATCGATGCCGACCGGGTTGCGCGTGGCGATTTCGGTGAGCGTGGTGTCGGCCGGCCGGGTCAATCCACGGAAGGCCAGATCCCGGAGCGTGGCGATGCCAAAGCCGTCGGAGAGTTGCACCAGGATGGCCTCGCCGCCATGGGCTTCCAGCTCGCGGGCCGCCTGGGCGAGGTTGGTGTCCCCGTCGAGGATCAGCGTGCGCGACTCCATTCGGGCGCGAATCGGCGTGGCCGGGTCAAGCAGCGCGCCGGAAGGGCCGGTCCCATCGTCGATTTCCTCGGCCACCGGGCCGCGGGTGAGCAGGTGGCCGATGCGGCGGGTGCAGAAGTCGTCAAAGGCCTCGCTCTCGCGGCGCAGTTGCTCGAAGGCGTCGGCCGGCAGCGTGACCGCCTTGCCCGGTTCGGCCACCTGTTGGCGGGTGCTCACCGGGCGGCGTTCCATCAGGGCGCCCAGCGGGAAGCTGTCGCCCCGGCCCAGCGACCAGACCGGGTGGCCGTCGGAGCCGTTGACCAGGCCATCGACCCGGCCGGAAAGCAGTACGAAGAATGTCTCGGGTGGCCCCATGCGGGGTTCCAGCACTACCTCGCCATGCTCGAGCCGTCGAATGCGTGCCTCGCGCATCGATTGGGCCAGGATGTCGGGGTCGATACGGTCGAATGGCGCGATCTCGCGCAGGGCGAGAAGGGCCTCGCGGGCGTCTTCTGGGAGGTTGGTCGGATCGAGATCGTCCATGGTCACTCCGAGTTTGCGCTGGACGGCTATGCTGGGGCAGCGGTTTTGTTCACCACCATAGCGGAGGTTTTGCCATGAAGGGAGTGTCCATTGGTCGAGTGTTGATGCCGGTCCTGCTGCTGGCTGCTGCCTGCGTTCAGGCCGAGGAGCATGCCGATGGGGCGGGTGACGTGGTCACGAGCGACCGGATCGGCATGGGGCTGGCGGCGGATATCACCGAGGAGGCGGTCGCCGCCTGTACCCGACGGGGCTACGCGGTCACCGCGGTGGTGGTCGATCCATCCGGTGATCCGCAGGTGATGATGCGCGCGACCCATGCGCCGCGCTTTACCCGCCAGATCGCGACCGACAAGGCCCGCGCGGTGATCCTGGCGGGCATCGATTCGGGGACCTTTCGCGCCAACCGCGAGGACATCCGCATGGAGATGAACCACGTCGACGGCATTCTGGTGCTCGACGGGGCGGTGGCGATCGAATCGGCCGGCTCGACCATCGGTGCGCTGGGCATCAGCGGCGCGCCGGGTGGCGACAAGGATGCCGAGTGCGCGCGCGAAGCGCTGGAGGTATTCTTCGACCGGCTGCAGTTGCGCTGAGAGCTACCCTTCGAGTGCGTCGATCGGACAAGGGCAGCTGCCCCGCTCGATCTGCACGGTGGCGTGGCGGATGCCGAATCGTTGCCATAGCTCCGCCTGGAGCTCGTGCAGGAACGTATCGCTGTCATCCGGCGGCTCGGGCATGACCAGGTGAACGCTCAACGCGGTCTCGCGGGTGGACAGCGCCCAGACGTGCAAATGGTGGTGATCGGTCACGCCGGGCAGGGCGGCGAGGTGTCGTTCGACCGCGGCGAGGTCGACCTCCTCGGGCACGCCATGCAGCACCAATTGCAGTGAGCGGCGCACCAGGCCGACCGCCGGGACCAGGATGACCAGGCTCACCAGGATGCTCAACAACGGATCGATGAGTGCGAACCCGGTGAGCAGCACGATCAGGCCGGATATCGCGACGGCCACCGACACGGCGGCGTCGGCGGCCATGTGCAGGAAGGCACCACGCAGGTTGAGGTCGTGTTTCTGGCCCGAGAGCAGCAGCCAGGCGGTGGCGGTGTTGACCACGACGCCGGCGAGCGCCACCCCGATGACGAGCAGTCCGTGCACGGCGGGCGGGTCGGCCAGCCGCATGCCCGCCTCCCAGAGGATCCATAGCGAGACCAGCGCCAGCGTCACGCCGTTGATCAGCGCGGCGAGCAGTGTGCTGCTGCCGAGTCCGTAACTGAACTGGGAGGAGGCGAGGCGTCGAGTGAGACGATTGGCCCCCCAGGCCAGCAGCAGCCCGAGCACGTCACCGAGGTTGTGCGCCGCATCGGCCAGCAGGGCCATGGAGTGCCCGAGCACCCCGGCCACCGCCTCGATGATGACGAAGGCCAGGTTCAGGGCAATGCCGATCCCCAGCGCGCGGCCGGCGGCATCGCTGACATGGTGGTCGTGGTCGCTATGCATGGCCGGTAGTGTAGGTCAGTATGGCGAGGTGGTGCTGCCCCGGGGGACCTGTCCCATGAGTCGGGCGTGTCCGGGGCAGCGGCGCGAACGTCAGTGCAGCAGGCCGAACATCTTGCGACGGTACTGGCGGGTGAGCGGGTGGCCATCTCCCAGCATCTCGAACAGGTCGATCAGCCCGCGTCGACCGGCGTCCTCGTTGTACGACCGATCGCGCAGCATGATCTGGTAGTTCTGCTCCAGTGCCCCCTCGATGTCGTTGCGGATGGCGAGCTTGGCGGCGAGCCCCTCGCGGGCCTCGCAATCCTTCGGATCGCTCTCGATGCGCGCGCGCAGCTCGTCCTCGGGCGGGCCGGACTGGGCGGCACGCGCCATGCCGATGCGGGCCTTGAATTCCTTCACGTCGTCACGCATCGCCGTGTCCGCGGGCAGGGACTCGAGGATCTGCCAGGCCTGGTCGAGGTCGCCCTGCTCGGCGATCAGGTCGGCGATGTCCAGCAGCACCTCGGCGTTCCCCGGTTCCTGCTGGTTGGCCTGCCTGAGCATATCCATGGCCTGTTCGGTGGCGCCGGCGGCACGCACCTGCTGGGCCTCGCGGCGCAGCTTGTCGATTTCGGAAAGCACGTGGTGCCCGATGAATTCGCGAATCTGCCCCTCGGTCAGCGCGCCCTGGAACTGGTCGACCGGCCGGCCATCGACGAACAGCATGACCGTCGGCAGGCTGCGCACGCCGAACTGCTGGGCCAGCTCCTGCTCGGCTTCGGTGTCGACCTTGGCCAGTTTCACCTGGCCGTCCATGTCCTCAACGATCTGCGAGAGCAGTGGCATCAACTGCTGGCAGGGGCCGCACCATTCCGCCCAGAAGTCCACCAGCACGGGGGTTTCCCGGGAGGCTTCGATCACGTGATCGTGAAATTCCTGGGTGGTGACGGCAAAGACGTGCGCGCTCTCGCTCATGATCAGGTTGTCCTTGTGGATGGGTGAACGACTGCGGCCCGACATGGTGGCCGCCACCGGGATTTTCAAGGCCGGTGTCAGGTCCCAAGTGGGCGTGTACACTTTACGATGGGCCGCGTTGGCTGGCCCGCGGCGCCTCTTGGGCGGCCATTTCGGCCCCAGCGGCACCGATAATCCAGGGAATGCACGGTTGATTATGGCTGAACGATCCGAATACAACGCCGGCTCGATCGAGGTGCTCACCGGTCTCGATCCGGTGAGAAAGCGCCCGGGCATGTACACCGACACCACCCGGCCGAATCACCTCGCCCAGGAGGTGATCGACAACAGTGTCGACGAGGCGATCAGCGGCTACGCCAGTTCGATCGACGTGGTCATGCGCGAGGATGGCGCCCTGTCGGTCTCCGACGATGGCCGCGGCATGCCCGTGGACGTGCACCCCGAGCACGGCATCTCCGGCGTGGAGCTGATCCTCACGCGGCTGCACGCCGGCGGCAAATTCTCGGACAAGTCCTACCAGTTCTCCGGCGGCCTGCACGGCGTGGGCGTGTCGGTGGTCAATGCCCTGTCGAACCGACTGGTGGTCGACATCAAGCGCGCGGGGCAACTGCACCGGATCGAGTTCGCCCATGGCGAGCTCACCCGCCCGCTCGAGGTGATCGATACCGTCGGCAAGCGCAACACCGGCACGACACTCACCTTCTGGCCGGACACCAGCTATTTCGACCAGCCGCGGATGAACATGGCCCGCCTGCGCCACGTGCTGCGCGCCAAGGCCGTGCTCTGTCCGGGACTCAAGGTCAGCCTGACGGACGAGGCCAGCGGCGAGCGCGAGGACTGGTGCTACGCCGACGGCCTGCGCGACTACCTGCTCGAGAGTGTCCGCGACCAGGAGGTCCTGCCGCCGGAGAGCTTCATTGGTCACATGAAGGCCCCGGACGGGGGGCGTGCCCAGGAAGTCGCCTGGGCGGTCGTCTGGGCGACCGAGCCGGGCGACGGGCTGACCGAGAGCTATGTCAACCTGATTCCCACCCTGCAGGGCGGCACCCACGTCAACGGCCTGCGCCAGGGCCTGACCGAGGCGATCCGCGAGTTCTGCGAGTTCCGCAACCTGCTGCCGCGCGGCGTGCGGCTGTCGCCGGAGGATGTCTTCGAGCGGGTGCGCTTCGTGCTCTCGGCCAAGCTGCACGACCCGCAGTTCGCCGGGCAGACCAAGGAGCGCTTGTCTTCGCGCGAGTCGGCCACGTTCATCAGTGGCGTGGTCAAGGACGCGCTCTCGCTCTACCTCAACCAACACGCGGACATGGGCGAGAAGATCGCGCAGATCGCGATCGAGTCGGCCCAGAGTCGCATCAAGAGCGAGAAGAAGGTGGCGCGCAAGCGGGTGACCAGCGGCCCGGCGCTGCCGGGCAAACTGGCCGACTGCTCCTCGACCGATCTCTCGCGCACCGAGCTGTTCCTGGTGGAGGGCGATTCGGCCGGCGGTTCGGCCAAGCAGGCCCGCGAGCGTGACTTCCAGGCAATCATGCCGCTGCGCGGCAAGATCCTGAACACCTGGGAGACCGACCCGGCCCAGGTGCTCGCCAGCCAGGAGGTGCACGACATCGCCGTGGCCCTGGGGCTCGAGCCCGGTTCGGACGATCTCACCAAGCTGCGTTACGGCAAGGTCTGCATCCTCGCCGATGCCGACTCCGACGGCCTGCACATCGCGACCTTGCTTGCAGCGCTGTTCCTGCGCCACTTCCCCGCGCTGGTGGATGCCGGTCACGTCTTCGTCGCCATGCCGCCGCTGTATCGCGTCGATATCGGCAAGGAGACCTTCTACGCGCTGGACGAGCACGAGCGTGACGGCATCATCGATCGCATCGAGGCCGAAAAGCGTCGCGGCAAGATCCAGGTCACCCGCTTCAAGGGCCTGGGCGAGATGAACCCGATCCAGCTGCGCGAATCGACGCTCGCCCCGGCGACACGCCGGCTGGTGCAGCTGAAGGTGGAGGGCGAGGACACCATCGAGGTATTCGACATGCTTCTGGCCAAGAAGCGGGCCGCCGATCGACGGGCATGGCTGGAGCGCAACGGTGATCTCGCCGAGGTGGTCTAGCTTTGGCACGCCGGGCCGGCATGGCCTGTGCCGCGCGATCGGCCGGTGGCTGGCGGGGGCGCTGGGAGCGTGTCTGCTGTGGGCGGGTCAGGTCCAGGCTCAAACTCAAGCACAAGCCCAAGCGGCGCCCAAACTACAGCTCACCGGCCTGGACGACGTACGCCTGATCACCAATGTCGGGTTGTCCGTCCCGCCCGTGTCGTTCTCCTGCCAGGCCAGCGCCGCCCATATCCGGCGTTACCTGAGGGCGGCTGCCGAATCCGCGGAGGAGGCATTGCAGGCTTACGGCCATTTCAATGCCCGCATCGAACGCTCGATCAGCGAGCGTGCCGACTGCCGCGATCCGGCGTTGCATATCGACGCCGGTCCGGTCACCACCGTCGAGGAGGTGATCATCGAGCTGCCCGAATCGATCCGCGAGATCGAATCGGTGCGCGAGTTCGTGGCCGAGCAGCGTCCCGAACCGGGCGATCCGCTTGACCAGGCCGCCTACGATGCGCTTCGCGACGGGCTGCACTCGCGCGCGCGGCGGCTGGGCTACCTCGATGCCCGCTTCACGCGCCGTGAGTTGCTGGTCGATCCGGCCACCCAGTCGGCGCGCATCGCGCTCGTGCTCGACCCGGGGTCGCGCTACCGTTTTGGCGAGGTGGTCATCGAACAATCCATTCTCGAGCCCGAACTGGCCCAGCGGCTGACCGGCGTACCGCCCGGCGCGCCCTACACCAGCCGCGATCTGCTGGCGATGAACCAGAACCTGACCGGTACCGAGTACTTCGAGTCGGTCTCGGTGCGCCCGATGCTCGATGAGCGCGAGAACCTCGAGGTGCCGATCGAGATCACCACCTATCCCAACCCGCGCACGTCATACGAGCTGCGCGCTGGCTACGCCACCGATGTCGGGCCGCGCGTCGGCGCCCGGGTCACGCGCCGCTACGTCAACAAGCGGGGGCACCAGTGGTCGGCCCGCACCGAGCTCTCGGCGATCGAGCAGCGGCTGGACACCAGTTACACCATCCCGCGGGCGGCCGATCCGTTGCGCGAACGCTACGACATCTACGCTCGGGTCACCCGTGAGGACAACAACGACATCGTCACCACGGCAGCGGCCAGCGGGATGCAGTGGGTGCGCGAGAACCACCCGTGGACCCAGTCGCTGTTTACCGAGTACCTGTTTGATCGGACCGGCTATGGCGACGATCCGCCCGCGTCCAACGGCTTTGCGATTCTGGGCGGTCGGCTGGGTTACAACGGGCTCGACGATCAGCTCTTTCCCACCGAGGGCGTCGTCTTCGACGTGTCACTGCAGGGCGCGGCCAAGCCGATTGCCTCGGCGGCCAGTTTCGTCCGTGGCCGGGCCTTCGCTGGCGGCTACCTGCCGGTGGGGCGCTGGATCTTTGCCGGCCGTGCCGAGGCGGGCGTGATCGTCACCGATGAGTTCGACAAGATGCCGCGCTCGCTGCGCTTTTTCACCGGCGGGGATCGCTCGGTGCGCGGCTACGAGTACGAGTCGTTGTCGCCGCGTGATGCGGACGGCACGCGCATCGGCGGCAAGTACCTGCTGGCCGGCAGTCTCGAGGCCATGTTCCCGGTGGTGGGCGACGACTGGTACCTGGCCGCGTTCGTCGATAGCGGCAATGCCTATATCGACCCCGAGGCCGAGCTCAAGACCGCTGCCGGGGTGGGCGTGCGCTGGCGCTCGCCGGTGGGCATCCTGCGTGTCGATGTCGCGCAGCCACTGGACGGTGGCGATGGTCTGCCGATGCTGCACCTCGGACTGGGGGCCGCATTTTGAGGATGGGGCGGGCGCTTCTGATCACCCTCGTCTGGGTGCGGCGGCTGGTGCTGATCGGGGGCTGGTCGGCCGTGCTGTTGGCGATTCTGGCCGCCGTGGCCGGCTGGTGGCTGACCGCCACGCCGGGCGGGGTGCAGTGGACGCTGGCGCAGGCCGAGCGGCAGCTGCCGGCGTTGTCGATCGGCGAGTCCCGGGGGACCTTCTGGCGCGGGTTGGAGCTCGAGCAGCTCGAGTGGACGCCGGAGGATGGGGCTACCGCCGCCATCGGCCAGGCGCGGTTGCGGCTCGATCCGGTGGCCATTTGGCGCAGCGGGCTTCATTTCCCGGAAGTTGCGGTGCGCGATGTTCGCATCGACCTGCCGGCGGACGATCCGTCGGCCCCGGCGGGCGAGCCGTTCGACCTGGATGATCTCTCCTTGCCGCCGGTGTCGCTGGCGATCGAGCGCCTGCGGGTCGATCGGCTCGTGGTGGTGCAGGGCGACCGGCGCTACGAGGTGTCGCGCGCGCGGCTGTCGGTGCTGCTGGACGCCCGCGTCGAGCGGCCGCGACTGGAAATGGATATCGACGAACTGGCCCTGCGCCTGCCCGACGGCGTGCGGTTGGATGCCCGCGCCGCGGTGGCCCTGGAGCCGGCCGGGAAGGTGGCCTTGATCGGCCACGCCGAGTTCTTGCTCGATCATCCGCAGGGCTGGTTGTCCGGCCAGATCGAGGCCGATGGCGACTTGCTGGGTGAGCTGGATCTGCGCCCCCGCCTGGCCTGGATGGGGGCCAATGGCCTGCCGGCCGCGCTGTGTGGCCGTCTGCAACTCGATCAGGAGACTTTGACCATCGAGCAGCTGTCCGCCGATGTGCTGGGCGGCCGAATGGCATTGTCCGGTGTGGCGGGATGGGCGCCGACGGGGCGGGTCGAACTGACCGGCCGTGGCGAGTCGCTCAACCCGGCCTGGGTGTCGCCGGGCACACCCGGATCGCTCGATTTCGATATCGATGCCGACCTTCAGGTGGCCGATGGCTGGTTGCCGGTGGCGGGCCGTCTGTCGGTGACCGATCTGGCAGGCCAATTGGCCGGGGAGTCGATCGAGGCGGTGGACGTCGACCTGCTTCTGGACGACACCCAGGTCGAGGCACGGATCTCGGGCCAGGCCGGTGGGGGCGTGCTGCGCCTGGATGCCCAGCTCGATGCCGAGCGTTACCTTCAGGCCGATTGGCAGATCGATGCGCTGCCGCTCGCCGGCGGAGCCCAGGGGGCGCCTCCGGTACACCTGGCCAGTCGCGGCCGGCTCGATGCCGAACTGCCCGACTGGAATCAGTCACTGACCGGTGCCGAGTGGCTGTCGTCCGTCCGGGCGCGGCTGGAAGATGGCCGGCTCGAGTTGGTCGAACGTCGTGATGACGGCCAGCGTCGGGCAGTGACGCTGGAGATGGGGGCCACGCTGGACGCAGGGCGTCTTGCGGTCGAGCGCCTGGACCTCGACGCGCCGGGCACCACACTTGCGGCCTCCGGGGCGCTGGACCTCGATCCGGATTGGGCGCAATGGCGACTCGATGGCGTGCAGGGCAAGCTCGCGGTGCCGGATCTCGCGGCATTGCCCTGGGATCTTTTCGAACGTCTGCCCGGCGTGGATCTGGCGCCCCTGCAACCCGAAACCGCGCGCGGTGCAATACACATCGACGTGGATGCCTCGGGTCCGATCCTCGCCCCCCAGGGGCAGTTCGAAGCACGTATTGATGCGTTGCGACTGGCGGGCTATTCGCTCGACCGGGCGCAGGCGACAGCGGTGATCGACCCGGCCGATGAAAAGACGGCGTTGACGGAACGACGCATGCAGGTGTCGCTCGAGGCCGGCGCGTTTGCCCCGCACGCGGGTGAGGCCCTGTTCGATCGCCTGTCGTTCGCGGTCGAAGGGCGGCCGTCCGCGCATCAATTGACCCTCGATGTCGACGGCCCGGTCGAGGTGCGACTGGCGGCGCAAGGCGGGTGGCAGTCGGCCGCAGAAAAAATGGGGTGGCAGGGGCAGTTGACCGGTCTGGATCTGGGACTGCCCGCCGGGGACCCGTGGCGACTACGTGCGCCGGCCGAGCTCTCGGTCTCGCCCGCATCGCAGCGACTCGAGTCGTTATGCATGCAACCCGTCGTCCCGGGGCTTGCCGCTGATGCTGTCGGCTCGCTGTGCCTGAGCGGCGAGCGCGCGGGGGAGATCGTCACGGCGCAAGTGGACGGGGATCTTGCGCTGCAGGCCTTGTGGCAGCAGTGGCCCGGGCACGAGGGGGCTGCGGTCGAATGGCCGGGGCGCGTCTCGGTCACCGCCGAGGCTCGGCTCGACGAGGCCTCTCGCTCGGCGAACGTGGATCTGCGGCTGCCGCCCAGCGAGATCCGGTTTACCGGGCGCGACGACCTGGCGACCGATGTCGATCGCGAAGTGATCACCTATCCCGAGACCCGCCTGACGGCCAGCCTGGCCGATGAACAGGTCGAGGCAGCCCTGCAGGGCGGGCTCGAGGACTGGCTGGTCTTCGACGGGCAGGGCGAGGCGAACCTGGATGACGGGACGCTGGACGGCGCGTTCTCGCTCGAGGAGGCCGAACTCGCCCGGTTGTTCGATCTGGCCGATCGGTTGGTCGGTCCGCTGGATTTGCCCATCAGCGATCTGGCCGGTTCTTTGAGCGGACAGTTGGCGGTTTCGGGCCGGCTGGACGCGCCGAGGCTGTCGGGGCGCTTGCTGGGCGAGGGGTTGGCGTTCGCGTCCCTGCCCACCGGCACGGAGTACCAAGACGGAAGCCTGGAGCTGTCGGTCGAGCCGGACGGCGCGCTGCGCTTGACGGCCGACTTGCTGGGCGAGGCCGAGACCCCGCCGCGGCCGGTGTTCTCGGCGCGCCGAGTCGACGAGGTCGAATCGCCTCGCAGCCGAGGACGGATTCGGCTGGAAGGCAATGGGCATCTCGCGGCATTCGATGACTGGCGCCTGGAGGCCGAGCTGGGCGGTGAGGCCGTGCCGATATTGCGCCTGCCGACCTTGGCGGTGGATGCGCGCCCGGCGATCACGTTCGACCTGGCGCCGGATGGCGGGCGGCTGGACGGGGCGATTTACGTGCCCCTGGCAATCGCCAACCTCGGCGAGTTGCCCGAGAGTGCCCGGGGTAACTCCGAGGACCTGGTGATCGTCGGCGAGGAGGTCGATGAGCCGGGGAGCGCCTATCCGCTGACTGGTGATATCGAGGTGATTCTCGGTGACCAGGTCAGTCTGCGCGGGGAGGGCTTCGCCACGCGCCTGACAGGCGGGCTGGAGATGCGGATGCGTCCGGGTGAGTCGCCGGGGGCGTTCGGCGAGATCCGCCTGGAGGACGGGCGCTACGAAATCTATGGCCAGACGCTGGCGGTGGAGCGCGGTCGGCTGATCTTCACCGGGCCGCTGACCGCGCCGGGCCTGGATGTTGTCGCCACGCGCGAGATCAACGACGATGCCGGCACGGTGGTGGGGCTGTCGATCGCCGGGCAGCTGGAATCGCCTGAGACCGAGGTGTTCTCGCGGCCACCGACCTCGCCCAGCGATGCCTTGTCGCTGTTGCTCACCGGACGGCGACTGTCGGCCGGTAGTGATGCCGATGCCTCCCTGCTGCTCAACGCGATCGCGGGGTTGGGCATTCGCCAGGGCGACGATCTCGCCCAGCAGGTCAATAGCGTGTTCGGTTTCGACGAGATCGGGTTGACTTCCGATGGCGGGGTGGGCGGCACGCGCTTGAGCGTGGGCAAGCGCATCGGGGACAATCTGCTGGTCCGTTATGCCGTGGGGGTTTTCGATGGAGTCGGTGAAGTGATCACGCGTTACCGCATCAACAAGTTCCTGCACCTGGAGTTCTCCAGTAGTACCGAGTCGCAGTCGGGCGACTTGATCTATCAGATTGATCGCGGGCGACCGGAGGACTGATGGGGGTTGGTCTGCTGATCGGTCTGGGCCTGATGGCCGCCTTGTCCTACCTGCCCGGCTGGTGGGTGGGACGGGTGATGCGCCGTCACAGCGAACCGGCCGATCGATTCGATTTCAGCGGTGCCGATCTCGCCCGCTATTTGCTCGACCAGCACCACCTCGAATACGTCAAGGTGGAAAAAACCGACAGCGGCGATCATTACGATCCCGCCGACCGGGCCGTGCGCCTGTCGGCGGCGCACTTCTCGGGACGCTCGTTGACCGCGATCACGGTGGCGGCCCATGAAGTGGGACACGCGCTGCAGGATGCCGAACAATACCCGCCTTTCCTGCGTCGCCAGGAGGTGGTCGAGCGCACCCAGTGGGCGCAACGGATCGCCGGATGGATTCTGGTCGCGATTCCCGTGGTGTCGGTGATTCAAAAGGGGCCGTTTGCCGGCCTGGTGATGTTCGCCGCCGGCGTGTTGACCATGGCCGTGCCGGTCTTCGCCCACCTGGCGACCCTGCCCACCGAGCTCGACGCCAGCTTCAACCGCGCCCTGCCGATGCTCAAGGAGGCCGGGCTCTTGAAACGCGCCGACCGCCGGCCAGCGCGCCGCATCCTGCGGGCGGCGGCCTTCACCTACGTCGCCCAGGCGCTGTCGTCGTTGATCAACGTCTTCAAGTGGCTGCGCGGCATGCGTCGGTGACAGCCAGGTTTACCTTGCGTCCGATCGAATGCGGGTCTCGTATACAATGCCCGCCATCACGCCGGTATCCGGCACGAAATCCAGAGTAAAAGCAGGAAACGCGTCATGCAGAGCCAATACCTCGAAACCGCGCTGGCCGCCGCCCGCGCCGCCGAAACCGTCGTCCGTCGCTACTGGCAGCAGAACGTCGAGATCGAGATCAAGGAAGATGCCACGCCGGTCACCGTGGCGGACGTGGAGACCGAGAAGGCGATCAAGGCGGTGATCCTCGATGCCTTCCCGGAGCATGGCTTTTACGGTGAGGAGACGGGTAAGACGCGGCCAGACGCCGAGTTCACCTGGTTGGTCGATCCGATCGACGGCACCAAGAGCTTCGTGCGCGAGTACCCGTTCTTCTCCACGCAGATCGCGTTGATGCAGGGCGACGAGATTATCCTGGGCGTGTCGAGCGCGCCGGTGTTCGGCGAGTACGCCTACGCGGAGAAGGGCGGTGGGGCGTTCTTCATGGATCGGGCCGCGCGGGTCAGTCAGATCGACACGCTCAGCGAGGCGACGCTGTCGGTGGGCAACTTGTCGACATTGGCCAAGCAGCCGGTCGGCTGGGCGGGCCTGGCGACGCTGGTCGCCGAGGTCAACCGCACCCGCGGCTACGGCGACTTCTATCACTATCACCTGCTGGCGCGCGGCGCGATCGACCTGATCGTCGAGTCGGACGTCAACGTGCTCGATATTGCCGCGCTATCGGTGATCGTGCAGGAGGCCGGTGGCGTGTTCACCGACCTGGATGGCAAGGGCGTCGGCCTGGATACCACGACCGTCTGTGCCGCGGCTACGCCGGAGCTGCACCAGATCGCGCGCAAGCGGTTGGGCTACTGAGCGCGGTCGACCGGGACTTTCCCGTGGGTCGGCTCGCGCCTCCGACTATCAGACTGGCAGGTCGATCCAGCCGAATAGGACGGCCGCTGCCAGTATCCAAACATAGAAAGAAAAGATCTTGAGCTGGGCGCGGTACAGGAAGTAGACCACCAGCTTGAGAGAGACGATGCCGACCAGTGCCGAGACCACGAAGCCGACCGTCATGGCCATCAGGCTGATGCCATTGAGGCCAAGATCGCCCCAGACCTCCAGGCTCTGCACCAGGGTGGCCGCCAGGATGGTCGGAATGGCCAGAAAGAAGCTGTATTCGGCGGCCCAGCGGCGTTTTAGGCCAGTGAATAGTGAGAACACGATGGTCATGGCGCTGCGCGACAGGCCCGGGACCAGTGCGAGGCCCTGCGCCACGCCGATGACCGTCGCCACCTTGGCATTGATGCCCTTGAGGCCCCGCCGGCGCGGCCCCAGCTTGTCGGTCCACCACAGCAGGATGCCGGTTAAAGTCAGCGTGAAGGCGATCATCACCGGCGTGGCGAACACCTGTTCGAAGGTGGCCTTGAGCCCGAAGCCGATGACGGCGGTGGCCAGCACCGACAGCATCCCCAGCAGAAACAGACGCACGTAAAGGGGCATGCCCCCGTGCCGACCCTCGGCCGAGGCCCAGTGGAGGGCGCCGGTCGCCGCGTTCTGCGTGAAGCGCCAAAGGCTGGACCAGAACACCACCACGATCGAGACCAGCGTGCCGACATGCACAACCAGGTCAAACAGGATCATCTCGGGGCTATCCGGCGGCGGCAGGTCATGGCCCTTCTCGATCAGCCAGTGCTGGGTCAGCACCAGGTGGGCCGTCGAGCTCACCGGCAGGAACATGAAGATGCCTTGAATGACGCCTAGCAGGGCGGCGATGAGCAGTGTCACGTGGATATCCTGACGATGGGAAAGCGGTGTTTTTACTGCACGGGACCGGGGGCGTCAAATGCTGGTGACTTCTCTGTCATGCACAGAACGACGGCAGCCAGCATTCCGGTGACCACCTGCGGGCAAGGCGCCGTGCTGACGTGATCAGCTCAGGCTCGGGTGGGATTGACCGGGCGCCGGTCGCGGGGCGTTTTGGAAAACCCGTTGCCTGGCGGTCTTCAGTCGCTGCGCAAGGGGTCGAAGCCCGCGTCGCGCAGCAGGCGCGCAGTGGCGATCAGCGGCATGCCGAGAATCGCGCTGGGATCACGACTGTCCATGCGATCGACCAGGCAGACGCCAAGGCCTTCCGAGCGCATGCTGCCGGCGCAGTCGAAGGGTTTTTCGATCTCGACGTAGCGGGCGATCTCTTGGTTGGTCAGTTTCCGCATGCGTGCCTCGACGGTTTCGTGCCAGTCGAGCCGCCGCCCGTCCGGGCAGGCAACGCTGATCGCCACGTGGAAGGCGATGGCTTCGCCAGCGATCTCGGCGAGCTGTCGACGGGCGGTCTGGGCATCGCCGGGCTTGCCGAGAATGCCGCCACGCCAGTACAGCATCTGGTCGGAGCCCAGTACCACGGCATCGGGGTGGCGCTCGGCGACTCGGGCGGCCTTTGCCCGCGCCAGTCGTCGGCAGGCCTCCTCGGCCGGTTCGTTGGCGGCCAGTGTTTCGTCGATGTCGGCGGGATCGATGGTGTAGGGGATCTGCAGTCGGTCGAGCAACTGGCGACGGGTTGCCGAGCCGGAGGCGAGTATCAGGTCTGGTTTGTGGTGCGGCATTGTGTTTGGCGAAAGTGTGAGAAGCCGGTAAACTTAGCGGATTACGATTCCCGCTTGCAAGGCCGTTGGCGCCGTGGTGCGTCCCGGTCAGCCGGCGCAGGATGTAGCCAATGTCGACAGACGACAGTCAGAACGATGCCAAGCCGTTGGACGTGAGGCAGTTGAGCGTGCCGCTGGACGTGCGCGCCGCGTGCCGGGCGGGCGAGGAGAAGGCTGGTGAGCTGACGCTCTCGGCGCTGCCCCGCTGTCGCGACATGGCCCCCGAGGACGGTCGGCTGACCTATCGGGTGCGTTTCTTCGAGGGCCAGGGGGTCCATCCCTTGTCCGCCGAGATAGGCGTCGAGGCGTCGTTGGCGCTGGAATGCGCCCGCTGCCGCGAGACAGTGGTGCAGTCGGTCGCTTCGGCCTCCCTGTTGAGCTTCGTGTTCAGCGAGGAGCAGGCCGAACACGTCGACGCCGAGGCCGAGCCGGTGATCCTCGGGCCTGAGGGGCGGGTCAAGCTGCTCGAGCTGATCGAGGACGAACTGCTGATGGCAGTGCCCCTGATGCCCGTGCATGAAACACCCTGTGGGCCGATCCCGCCCGATCGGCCTTACGAGTCGGGCCAGCTTGCCGAGCCGGTCGACGATGACGGCGACGACAATCCCTTCGCGGCCCTGGCCGCATTGAAGAAGGGGCCGGGGAAAGATTGACCCGGGGTGAATGAATTCGTGTCGCGGCGCGTTGCCGCGACGGAAAAGGAAACGTTGAAAACCTGCAGGCGCGCCCCGGCGCGTCTTGATCATTTTGGAGGTAGAAAACCATGGCCGTACAGCAGAACAAGGTCAGCCGCGCCAAGCGCGACTCGCGCCGCGCCCACGACAGCCTGAAGAACACCCAGCTGTCCATCGACCCGACCAGCGGCGAGACCCATCGCCGTCACCACGTCACCCCGGACGGCTTCTACCGTGGTCGTCGTGTGGTCACCAAGTCGGGCGACAACGCCTGATTTCTATCGCCGAACGTCTGCCTGCCGCCGCCTGCTTGTCGGGCGGCACGGGCTGCCTGCGCCGGCTTGTCGGTGAGCCGGGCAGCGCCGGTACGCGCGGGCTTCCAGTAGGCAAGGGGCGTCGATGACTAGCCAGATCGCAATTGACGTAATGGGCGGTGATCACGGACCGGACGTCACGGTTCGTGCTGCCGTCCGTTTCCTGTCACGCCACCCGTCGGCCGGGCTGTTGCTGGTCGGCGACCAGGCCACGATCGAGCGGTGCCTGGCCGACGAGTCCGGCGTCGATCGTGATCGACTCGAGATCGTCCACGCCGACCAGGTGGTGGCGATGGACGAATCACCCGCGGTCGCCCTGCGGTCCAAGAAATCGTCGTCGATGCGGCTGGCGATCGATTTGGTGAAAGCCGGTCGCGCGCAGGCGGCGGTCAGTGCCGGCAATACCGGCGCGCTGATGGCCACGGCCAAGTTCGTGCTCAAGACCCTGCCGGGAATCGAGCGCCCGGCCATCTGCACCGCGTTGCCCAACGTGGCCGGGCACACCCACGTGCTCGACCTCGGGGCGAACGTCGATTGTGACGCCGAGCACCTGTTCCAGTTCGCGGTCATGGGCTCGGTGCTGGTCGAGGCATTCGACGACAACCCGTCGCCGCGCGTCGGCCTGCTCAATGTCGGTGCCGAAGCGATGAAGGGCAATGACACCGTCAAGAGCGCCGCCGAGCGACTCGAGGCGGGGCCGGTGAACTACATCGGCTTTGTCGAGGGCGATGACATCTACAAGGGTGGCGTCGACGTGGTCGTCTGCGACGGCTTTGTCGGCAACGTCGCGCTCAAGAGCAGCGAGGGGGTGGCCAAGATGATCAGCCACTTCCTGCGCCAGGAGTTCAAGCGGGGCATCTTCTCTCGCCTGGCGGCCCTGATGGCGATGCCGGTGCTTTCACGGCTGAAAAAGCGTGTTGATCCCGGTCGCTATAACGGCGCCAGCCTGCTCGGCCTGCAGGGCATCGTCATCAAGAGCCACGGGGGTGCGAATGTCGAGGCCTTCGGCAATGCACTCGACGTGGCCCTGCGCGAGATCGAGAAAGACGTCCCGCGTCGCATCGACCAGCGTCTGGAGAAATTGTTGCAGGAGCGCTCTGACGGATGATCCATTCGCGCATCACCGGCACCGGCAGCTATCTCCCCGAGCGGGTCATGACCAATCATGACATCGAGCAGATCGTCGACACCTCGGATGCCTGGATTCGCGAGCGTACCGGCATCGAGCAGCGTCACATCGCCGCCGAGGGCCAGTTGACCTCCGATCTGGCCGAACCCGCGGCGCGCCGAGCGCTCGAGGCCGCCGGCCGGGTGCCCGAGGAAGTCGATCTGATCATCGTGGCGACCACGACCCCGGATCGTACCTTTCCCTCCACCGCCTGCCTGTTGCAGCAAAAACTCGGCATTCACGGCCCGCCGGCCTTCGATGTGCAGGCGGTGTGCACCGGGTTTGTCTACGCGCTGTCGGTGGCGGACAAGTTCATCAAGACCGGGGCGGCCCGCTGCGCGCTGGTCGTCGGGGCGGAGACGCTCTCCCGGATCGTCAACTGGTCGGACCGCAACACCTGCGTGCTGTTCGCCGACGGTGCCGGCGCGGTGGTCCTCGAGGCCTCGGACGAGCCGGGCATCATCCGCACCGACCTCCACGCCGACGGCAGCTACGAATCGCTGCTGACCACGGTCAAGCGCGACCCGGCGGTCACCGATCCCGATCGGCTCGCCGACGGCACCGCCTTTATCGAGATGCGTGGCAACGAGGTCTTCCGCATGGCGGTCAATACCCTGGGGCGCATCGTCGATCAGACCGTCGAGGCCGCCGGCATGACGGCCAAGGACATCGACTGGTTGGTACCGCACCAGGCGAACATTCGCATTATCCAGGCCACGGCGCGCAAGCTGGGTATGTCGATGGATCGGGTGGTGGTGACTGTCGACCGTCACGGCAACACCTCGGCCGCCTCGGTGCCGCTGGCGCTGGATGTGGCGGTGCGCGACGGGCGCATCAAGCGCGGCGATGTCATCCTCACCGAGGCATTCGGTGGCGGGTTTACCTGGGGTTCGGCGCTGCTGCGCTACTGAAAACCGTTCTCGACTCTCCGGAGGGGCGCATGGGCAAGGAAATCGAACGCAAGTTCCTGCTGGCCAGTGATGCCTGGCGCGACGAGGTCGAGCGCTCCGAGCGCATGGTGCAGGGCTATCTCAATGACCAAGGGCCCGTCTCCGTGCGTGCCCGCATCGCCGGTAGCCGGGCCTGGTTGAACATCAAGAGCCGGACCCTCGGGATTTCGCGCGACGAATTCGAATACGATATCCCCGTGGCCGACGCCGAACGGATGCTCGATCACCTGACCACCGGGCCGGTGATCGACAAGACCCGCCATTTCGTCCCGCGTGACGGCGTGTTGTGGGAGATCGACGAGTTCCACGGCGAGAACGACGGCTTGATCGTCGCCGAGGTGGAGCTCGAGCATGTGGATCAGCCCTTTGCCCATCCGGCATGGTTGGGTGAGGAGGTGTCACATGACGCCAGGTACTACAACGTCTCGTTGGTTAAAAATCCCTACAGTCAGTGGTAAATTGCCGGCTGATCGGCGCGACTCACGGGTGGCGCGTGACGAAATGCCGGGGTGGGCTTCGGGCTGTTGCCGGGCCGGTGTCTGCAGGACGGGATGCTCGGTGAAGAATCGATACGGGCGTGTCCGCACCAATACGAAGGGTTGCCGATGATTCGGGTCATGATTGTTGATGATCACACGATGGTGCGTGCCGCGATCAGTCACCTGATCGGCGGGGTACGTGACATCGAGGTGGTCGCGGAGGCCGACAGTGGCGAGCGTGCCCTCGACACGTTGCGCTCGGAGGCGATCGACGCGATCCTCTGCGACATCCACATGCCCGGAATGGGGGGCTTCGAGTGCCTCAAGCGCGCTCATCAGGCCCATCCGCGCCTCGGTCTGATCGCCTTGACCGCCGAGGCCGATGTCACGCTGGCGCGCCAGGTGCTCGATTGCGGCGTGCATGCCTACGTCACCAAGGATGCCGATCCCGACGAGTTGATCAGTGCGATCCGCAAGGCGGCCGACGGCAAGCGCTACGTCTCCAGCCGCATCGCCCAGGAGATCGCCCTGCAGAACGGCCGTCCCGAGGAAGACCCCTTCGAGGTGCTTTCCGGGCGCGAGCAGCAGGTGTTGCGGATGATCCTCGACGGCAAGAACAACACCCTGATTGCCGAGGCGCTCTGCGTCAGTCCCAAGACGATCAGTACCTACCGCGCCCGCATTCACGAGAAACTCGGCGTCAGCACCGACATCGACCTGTTGCGACTGGCAGTCAAGGCCGGTCGTACGGTCCTCTCCGCCTGATACTCCCCCCGCTCCGATGACCGACCGGTTCGATGCCAAGGCCTTTCTGGCCTCCGTGACCGAGCGCCCCGGCGTCTACCGTTTCCTCAATGCCGACGGCGAGATCCTCTACGTCGGCAAGGCGCGCAATCTCAAGAATCGGCTGTCCAGCTACTTCCGCGGCAAGCCGGCGGCGATCAAGACCCGACGGCTGGTCGAGCAGGTGCACGAGGTGGAGATCACCACCACCCAGACCGAGGCCGAGGCACTGCTCCTGGAGAGCAACCTGATCAAGGCCCACCGGCCGCGCTACAACATCCTGTTGCGCGACGACAAGAGCTACCCCTGGATTTACATCTCCACCAACGACCGGTTCCCGCGGTTGGCCTATCACCGCGGTTCGCGCAAGCGGCCGGGGCGCTATTTCGGCCCCTATCCGTCGGCCGGCGCGGTGCGCGAGACGCTCAACCTGCTCGAGAAGATGTTCAAGGTGCGCCAGTGCGAGGACAGCGTCTTCAAGAACCGCTCGCGCCCCTGCCTGCAGTACCAGATCGAGCGTTGCAAGGCCCCTTGTGTGGATTTCGTCGAGGAGGCGGAATATCGCCAGGACGTCGAGGACACCATGGCGTTTCTGTCGGGGCGCAGCCAGAAGCTGACCGATGATCTGGTGGCCCGCATGGAGCGCGCCGCCGAGGCGCTGGATTTCGAGGCCGCCGCGGCCCTGCGCGACCAGATCGGCATGCTGCGCGCGGTCAGCCAGCAGCAGGGCATCACCGGGATGTCGGGGGATGCGGACGTGATCGCGCAGATCAGCGAGCAGGGCGCCACCGCCGTGGGGGTGGCCACCATCCGCGATGGCCGGCATCTGGGCACCCGACACTTCTTCCCGGACGTACCGGCCGATGCCGACCCGAGCGAGGTGATCAGCGGTTTTCTCGGGCTTTATTACAGCGATCGCGACCTGCCACGGCGCATTCTCTGCGATCACCTACCCGAGGACACTGACTGGCTGGCCGGGGTGTTCGCCGAGCAGTCCGGGCATCGCGTCGAGTTGTTGGTGCCGCAACGGGGCAAGGCGCGCGCCTGGCTGGAGGATACCCGCGAGAACGCGCGCATCGCCCTGGCCGAACGGCTGGTCAGCCGTCGCGGACTGACGCGCCGGTTCGAGGCCCTGGGCGAATGGCTCGCCATGGAGCGGATCGAGCGGGTCGAGTGCTTCGATATCTCCCATACCCAGGGCGAGCTGACCGTGGCCTCCTGCGTGGTGTTCGGGCCGGAAGGGCCACGCAAGGACCAGTACCGTCGCTATCACATCGAGGGTATCGCGCCGGGGGACGACTACGCAGCCATGCATCAGGCCCTGACGCGGCGTTTCGACCGCGCGGTGCGGGAGTCCGGCGTGTTGCCGGACGTGCTGCTGATCGATGGCGGCAAGGGACAGGTCGCCCAGGCCATCAATGTGTTGAATGAACGCGATCTTGCCGACCGCGTGCGGGTGATCGGCGTGGCCAAGGGCCCCGAGCGCCGACCCGGCGAAGAGAGCCTGATCCAGCCGCTGGTTGGGTCACCGGGGTTGTACGTGGAAGACCATTTGAGTCCGCACGACCCGGCCCTGCATCTGATCCAGCAGGTGCGCGACGAGGCGCACCGCTTTGCGATCACGGGTCACCGCGCCCGGCGGCAGAAGGCCCGTACGCAGTCGGATCTCGAGCGCATCCCCGGTGTCGGTGGCCAGCGCCGTCAGGCGCTCCTGAAACACTTCGGCGGGATCCGTGGCCTCAAGGGGGCGAGCGTCGCCGAACTGGCCAAGGTGCCTGGCATCTCGCCCACCCTTGCCACCCGCATTCACGAATGGTTCCACGAGGGTGGCGCGAGCTGATGCTCAGCCGCTCGAAGGGCGGATGGTGCCGTCCAGCCTCGGTCCGTGGTTTCCTTTGCTAGTCTGTTTGCCGTTATCGTCCCATGCCGGAGAAACGCTTGATGTCATCTGTCCCTGCCGATCTGTCCATCCCGTTGTCGCACCGCTGGCGTTGGTGGCCGGGAATCCTGCTGTTGGTGTTGTTGATGACGGCCGGCCCGGTCGTCGCCCAGCAGCCAGGCGGCCTGGCTCAGTCCGTGACGGGGCAGTCGACTGACGCCGAGGCGAGTTCGGAATCTACAGCCGGGGGCGAAGGGCGTTACGCGGGTCTGCTCGAATTGCTCAAGGACCCGGCCAAGCGCGACGAGCTGATCGCCGAACTCGAGCGGCTGTCTGCCGCTGACGGCGAGTCGCCCGAGCAGCCGGCCGATGTCCCGGGAATCGCCGACGGGATTTCCTCGGGTCTGACGGGTGTGGTCTCGGGAACCGTGGCCGACATGGCCGGCGCGGCCTCGCGTTTGGTGAAAGATGGTGTGGACGTCGACTGGGTGGCGGTCGGACAGATCGCCTGGCGGACGGCCGTCGCGCTTGCCATTGCCTACTTGGTGCTGGCCATTGGCCGGCGCCTGCTGAGGCGGGTTTGGCGACGCCTCGATGCCTATGCCCAATCGGCGGCCACGCGTAATCGGCTCTTTCGCACCGGGGTGGCCGTACTCGCCAGTCTGGCGCTGGGTGTGGTGTTGTTGTTCGTGGCCTACGTGGTAGCACAGGCGAGCGTCTGGTGGCTGGCCGACGGAGATCGAACCACCCGGGCCGTGCTCGGCCTGGCGCTGCAGGCGTTTGTCGTGGTCGAGATCGTTCATCTGGTGATCGCGACGGTGTTTGCCCCCGCATCACCCGGGCTACGCCTGTTCCGGCTGTCGAAGGACGATTCACACTTCTGGTCTGGCTGGCTCTCACGCGTGACTTGGTTCACCGGCTACGGCGGGATGATGTTGGTGCCCGCCATCGAGTTGGCCGACCGAGACGACTTGGCCAGCGCGGTTGGCTGGGGAGTGGCGCTGGTCGCGTTGGCCTATACCTGGAGTCGACTATGGGCGGCGCGGGGCACGGTGCGCGCGGCGTTGTTCGCACGCGGCGAGCGCAGTCGCCAGCATGTCGCTTCCTGGGGTTTCCAGCTGTTGGGTGCCGGCTGGCACTGGCTGGCGATGATCTACGCGACGGGCGTGTTCGTCGTGGCGATCACCCGCCCGGGCGAGTCCTTGCCGTTCGTCGCGCTGGCGACCTTCTACACCGTCGCCATCGTCGGTGCGGCCATCTTTGTCGCCGCGATGCTGACCCAGTGGATCGGGCGCGGCGTGCCGGTGCCCGATAGCCTGTGTCAGCGCATGCCCACCCTGCAGATGCGACTGAATACCTACGTGCCCTTGATCCTCCGGATACTCCGGGTCGTCATCGGCATCGTCGCGCTCTTCGGCGTGTTGGCGGTCTGGCACTTGGTCGACATGTTCGCCTGGCTTGTCAGTGATGGCGGACGTTGGTTGCTTGCGGCAGTGATCGACATCTCGATCGTGCTTTTCACTGCGCTGATCGTCTGGCTGGTCGCCACCGGCCTGATCGAAGCGAAGCTCAACAGTGATGCGGCCATGCCCTCGGCCCGTTTGCAGACACTCCTGTCCCTGTTCCGCAATGCCATCGCGATTGTCCTGATCGTTATCACCGCCATGATCATCCTTTCGGAGTTGGGGGTGAATATCGCGCCCTTGCTTGCCGGTGCCGGTGTGCTGGGCCTGGCGATCGGTTTCGGTGCGCAGAAGATGGTCCAGGACGTCATCACCGGGATCTTCATTCAGATGGAGAACGCCATCAACACCGGTGACGTCATTACGGCGGCCGGTGTGACCGGTACGGCAGAGCATCTCTCGATTCGGTCGGTGTCGATTCGAGATCTATCGGGGACGGTGCATCTTATCCCGTTCTCGTCGGTGGATATCGTCTCGAACTACATGCGCGAATACGCCTTCCACAAGGGTGAATACGGTATCGCCTATCGCGAGAGCATCGATGATGCGGTTGCCCAGCTCCAGGCGGCGTTCGACGAGTTGGTGGCCGATCCAGCCTACAAGGCTCATATCCTCGAGCCGATCGAGATCCCGGGGGTGGTCGCGCTGGGGGACAGTTCGGTCAATATCCGAGCAAGGATCAAGACCACGCCCGGGGATCAGTGGTCCGTTGGCCGGGCGTACAACCGCCTGGTGAAGATGTACTTCGACAAGGCCGGCATCGAGATCCCGTTCCCGCACACCACGCTGTACTTCGGTGTGGACAAGGACGGCACTGCCCCGCCGGCCAACGTGCACATGCTGAAAGACGAGCAGGTGGACGAGGAATACGAGACCGAGTCCGACCGCCGCTCACGTCGTGGCAAGAAGCCGGATGGGCCGGGGGACAAGGTGCCCGGCAGCGACGACGTTGAAGTGCCCGAAAACTGACTTGGCGCACCGGCGATGGCCGGGCACGAAAAAGCCCCGACGTCGTCGAGACGTCGGGGCTTTTTGTTTTCAGCCGTGGGCGAAAACGGGGATCAGTCGTCGAGCGCCGCGGTAATGGAGACAGCGCCCCGAATGTCGCCTTCCTCGAAACCGATCGCCTGGTCGTTGGGATACATCCGGTCGATCTCGGCCTTGAGTTTCGGGTCGACGTCCTGACCATGGCAGGTAAGACAGACACCCTCGGTGGCGATCGCCTTCATAAAGCGCAGTTGTTTCTCGCCGTCGACTTTCTTGACTTCATGCCAGGCGATCTCGGCCACCGGTGTGCCGTCGGCCTTGCGCTTCTCGAAGTCCTCGAGCACCTCCCGTTCCCAGTCGGTGGGCTCGGTCGCACGCGGCTTGAGGCTGGTGCGGCGCAGGGTGTAGCCGCTCTCGGCGCTCAGGTCCGCGACGATTTCCGGGGCGCGCTCGTTGCAGACCTGGACGGCGGCCATCGGGCCACCCGCCTTCATGGCGGCCTGCAACTCGCCCTTGAGCGTCTTGCCGAAGGCCTGCATCGTGGCCTTGTAGTCCTGCAACTGCGCCTTGACGGCCTCGTCGGTCGAGGAGCCGGCCTGGGTCGGCATTGCGGCGACGCTCAGTGCGGTGGCGGCGAGCAGTGAGGGGATGAGTCGAGTTTGCTTCGTCATGGGTGTCTCCTTAAATTGGCCGGCAGATAAGCGGTGGCAATGGGGGCAAACACGAAGCTTATAGTGGAGACCCG
>NZ_JBDODP010000015.1:0-77493 GCF_044582135.1 Guyparkeria halopsychrophila
ATTATGGTGTTTTTCGTTACGCATACCTGGCGGCCGATACGCGGCCGCTCCTTGATGCCACTCCGGAGGACACCATGGCTCACGATCAATCCAGCCGTTACGCCGATCTCACGTTGAAGGAAGAGGACCTGATTGCCGCAGGCAAGCACATCCTCGTCGCCTACCAGATGAAGCCGCAGCCCGGTTACGGCTACCTGGCGACCGCCGCCCACTTCGCGGCCGAGTCGTCCACCGGCACCAACGTCGAGGTGTCCACCACCGACGACTTCACCAAGGGCGTCGACGCACTCGTCTACCACATCGACGAGGCCAACGAGGACATGCGGATCGCCTATCCGCTGGAGCTGTTCGACCGCAACATGACCGATGGCCGGATGATGCTGGTCTCCTTCCTGACCCTGGCCATCGGCAACAACCAGGGTATGGGTGACGTCGCGCACGCCAAGATGATCGACTTCCACGTGCCCAAGCGCGCCATCGAACTGTTCGACGGCCCGGCCAAGGACATCTCCGACCTGTGGCGCATCCTCGACCGTCCGGTGGTCGACGGCGGTTACATTGCCGGCACCATCATCAAGCCCAAGCTGGGCCTGCGCCCCGAGCCGTTCGCCCAGGCGGCCTACGAGTTCTGGCTCGGCGGTGACTTCATCAAGAACGACGAGCCGCAGGGCAACCAGGTCTTCGCGCCGCTGAAGAAGGTCATGCCGCTGGTGGCCGACGCCATGAAGCGCGCCCAGGACGAGACCGGCGAGGCCAAGCTGTTCTCCGCTAACATCACCGCCGACGACCACTTCGAGATGTGCGCCCGCGCCGATTTCATTCTCGAGACCTTCGGCGAAGATGCCGACAAGGTGGCCTTCCTGGTCGACGGCTACGTCGGCGGCCCGGGCATGATCACCACCGCCCGTCGCCAGTACCCGGACCAGTACCTGCATTACCACCGTGCCGGTCACGGCGCCGTGACCTCGCCGAGTGCCAAGCGCGGTTACAGCGCCTTCGTCCTGGCCAAGATGTCCCGTCTGCAGGGTGCCTCCGGCATCCACGTGGGCACCATGGGCTACGGCAAGATGGAAGGCGGCAAGGACGACCGTGACATCGCCTACATGATCGAGCGCGATTCCGTCGACGGCCCGGTCTACCACCAGGAGTGGTACGGCATGAAGCCCACCACGCCGATCATCTCCGGCGGCATGAACGCGCTGCGTCTGCCGGGCTTCTTCGAGAACCTGGGCCACGCCAACGTGATCAACACCGCCGGCGGTGGCGCCTACGGCCACATCGACTCCCCGGCTGCCGGCGCGATCTCCCTGCGCCAGGCCTACGAGTGCTGGAAGGCCGGGGCCGACCCGATTGAGTTCGCCAAGGAGCACAAGGAATTTGCCCGGGCGTTCGAGTCCTTCCCGCACGACGCCGATGCCATCTTCCCGAGCTGGCGGGAAAAGCTGGGCGTGCACAAGTAAGTGCCGCCCGCTTGGCCGGGACATTTCCGGCCATTGCAATACTCCCTTTGGCCGCTCGGCGACGAGCGGCTCTTTCTTTCCGCCCATTCCCGAGCGTTTCGTCAGGAAACGCTGCGGAATGGATGGAACGCATTTCTTGCAGGCAGGCCAGTCAATGAACGAACGATTCGAGATCGAGCAGTACCTCGTCAGCGAGGAACCCTTCTACCAGGCGCAGGGCCACGAGGTATCCGCCTACGAGACCGCCTACTCGGCCCGCATGCCGGTGATGGTCAAGGGCCCGACCGGCTGCGGGAAGTCGCGGTTCATCGAGTACATGGCCTGGAAGCTGGGCAAGCCGCTGATCACGGTGGCCTGCAACGAGGACATGACCGCCGCCGACCTGGTGGGGCGTTTTCTGCTCGATGCCGATGGCACCCGCTGGGTGGACGGCCCCCTGACCCAGGCCGCGCGCTTCGGGGCGATCTGCTATCTCGACGAGGTCGTCGAGGCCCGCCAGGACACAACGGTGGTCATCCACCCGCTGACCGACCACCGTCGCAACCTGCCGCTGGACAAGAAGGGCGAGCTGCTCGCGGCGCATCCGGATTTCCAGTTGGTGATCTCCTACAACCCCGGTTACCAGAGCCTGATGAAGGACCTCAAGCAGTCCACCAAGCAGCGCTTCGCCGGGTTCGAGTTCGACTACCCGGACGCCGGGGTGGAGCGGGGGATCATCGTCGGCGAGACCGGCCTGGACGAAGGCACGGCCGACAAGCTGGTGCAGGTCGCCGAGACGGCACGCAACCTCAAGGGGCACGGCCTGGCCGAGGGCATTTCCACCCGGCTGCTGGTCTACGCGGCGACCCTGATCGGCAAGGGCATGGAGCCGGCAGAGGCGGCCCGCATGGCCATGGTCGTGCCGCTGACCGACGACGCCGATATCCGGGATACCCTGCACCACGCCATCGACTCTGTCTTCGGTTGAGCCGGGGTTGCCGCGTATGCCCTTCGAGTCGACCCGCGAGGAATACCGCGACCGCTTCACGTGCGGTTTCGACCAGGCGCGGAGTATCTTCGATCCCTGCCTGAGCAATGCCCTGGAGAAGCTGGGCTCGAACAAGGCAATGGACGACTTTCTCCAGGGCGCCAACCTGCTCTGCATGATGGGGCAGGGGGTCGAGCCGGTGCTCGTGTACCTGGAAGAGGCCCCGGACACCGCCGCACTGGTGGGCGAGGCCATGATCGATGAGCTGGCCTACTACGCCTACAAGCTGGCCACCTCCACCAATGCCCCGGCGGTGGTGCCGTTCCTGCAGTCCATGCTGCCCGTGGCCCGACGACTGGAATGCGGGGAGGCCATGCAGGGCTTCCTCGATCTCGGCCTGGAGGTCATGCGTGAGACCACGCCGTCGATCCATGGCCACCACGCCATCCATCCCAGCCCGGCGCTGGATCGCTTCTTCGAGACCGCGCCCCGCGTGTTGGCCTTGCTCAACCTGGCCGGTCTGACCAACTGGGCCCGGTTCGGTGCCCGGGTGCATGCAAGCGATCCCGATGCCCTGAAGGCCTACTTCAGCCTCGAGTCGGCCGACAGCCGCAGCGTGCTCCAGCGCGAGTGCCACGGGACGTTGCTGACCGACAACGAGCGCCGGCTGGGCTACTACCTGCAGGCCCTGTGGGGGGATGACGAGCCCCTGGTGCCGTACCCGACCTTCGAGGCGGAGATCCCGCAGCGACCGTACTTTGACGAGCACGGGCTGCGTGTTCCCGATCTCTTCGATGATCGCGGTGATATCCCGGGCATCGATCGCTACCGGGCGCTGCTGGCTCACATGATGGCTCACCGGCAGTGGAGCGAGACGATCGTCGCCGACAATTACAGCCCGATGCAGCGCCTGGCCATGGAGGTCTTCGAGGACGCCCGGGTGGAATATCTGGCGATGGCGCGTTACCCGGGGCTGCGCCGGCTATTCCGCGCTCTGCATCCCCGGGTGGCGGAGGGGGACTGCGATCCGGCACGCCAGTCGTGCGTGAACCACCGGCTGATGATGCTCTCCCGCGCGCTGCTCGATCCCGGCGGCCACGGGTACGCGGACGCGGTCATCGACGCGTTCGCCGCGCGGTTCCATGAGCGCATGGCGCGGGGCGAAACCGGCACTCGGGATGCCGTCGCGCTGGGGATGGCCTTCATGGCCCGCAGCCGGCGGCCGTCGGATTCCTTCGCCGAGGTGTGGTTTCCGCCCGAACGGGTCGAGTTCCGGGACGATAACCGCCACCTGTGGCGTTTCATCGAGGAGGGCGACGAGGAAGAGCTGTTCGATCGCCATGCGGCTCGCGCCGAGGACGACGAACCCGGGCGCGACTATGCCCTGCCGCCGCGACTCTACCCCGAGTGGGATGTCGAGGCCCGGCTCTACCGTCCCGACTGGGTCAGCGTGTTCGACAGCCTGCACCCGTCCGGTCGGGCCGCCCATGTCGACGGGTTGCTGGAAAAGCACCAGGGACTGGTCAAGCAACTTCGGCAGGTGGCCGACCTGTTAAAGCCCCAGAACCGCGAACGCATCCGTTACCAGGAAGAGGGGGGCGAGCTGGACCTGGACGTGGCCATCCGGGCCATGATCGACCGCCGCAGTGGGGTCGAGCCCGACCCCCGCGTCAACATGAGTCACCGTCCCGCCGAGCGCGACATCAGCGTCTCGCTACTGGTGGACCTGTCCGCTTCCATCGCCGAGCGTCCCGAGGGCTCGAGCCAGACCATCCTCGAGCTCAGCCAGACCGCGGTCTCTCTGCTGGGCCAGGCGGTGGAGGCGCTCGGGGATCCGTTCGCGATCGCCGGCTTTGATTCGAACACCCGCCACGAGGTGCGCTACCGGCATATCAAGGGCTTCGATGAGCCCTGGGGGACGGAGGTCAAGGCCCGCCTGGCGGGCATGGAGGCCGGGATGTCCACCCGCATGGGGGCGGCCCTCCGACACGCCGGTCATTTCCTCTCCCACCGTCGTAGTGACAAGAAGCTGCTGCTGGTGCTCACGGATGGCGAGCCCCACGACGTGGATGTGCGTGATCCACGGCGCCTGATCGCCGATGCCCGCGAGGCGGTCAAGTCGCTGGATGCCGACGGCATCTTCACCTGGTGCATCAGCCTCGACCCGCGCGCGGACGAGTACGTGGCCGACATCTTCGGTCAACACTACACCGTGGTTGATCGGGTCGAGCGCCTGCCCGAGGCATTGCCGCGGTTGTTCATGCAGATCACCGGCTGACCGGCGGGCGACCGGGGCGCGTGCCCCGGCCGAGGGGTGATGTCGTGAGCTGCGGTTGGCACGATGCGCGGCCCCGTCGGGGGCACCCGGCTGCCAAGGCGATCTCGGTGTGAGTGGGTGCGGCTAGTTGAAGCTGGCCCTTCCTCTAGCCGTGGGTGACCTCCTTCCTGGAGGCCTGTCCACGATGGTTCAACCGACGTTGACTCGTAGGGCGCCGAAGGAATGGTCGTTCTGAACGCGTTAGTTGTTGGGTGAGGTCAGGGGGAGTTCGCGGACGTTCCACTCGCGCAGCCCGGCATCGTGCACCCGCATGTTGCGATAGCCGAGGCTGTAGAACATCGCGTAGTCGATGGCCGCACCGGTGCCGCCCAGGCAGGTGATCAGCATCGGGGTCGACGGGTCGATGTCGTGCTTGACGAAGAAGGGGGCGAGATCGGTGCGTTCGGTGTAGATCCTCCCGTCCTCGGCGGTGCGAAGAAAATCCGCCCACGGCTGGCTGATGGTGTCCGGAATGCGTCCGTGGCGAGGATTGGCTGGGAACTTGTCCTCACCGGCAAAGTGCGACGAGGGTCGGCCGTCGATGACGGGATAGTGGTCGCGGATGGCTT
The DNA here is from genome assembly GCF_044582135.1 of Guyparkeria halopsychrophila. NCBI lineage: Bacteria > Pseudomonadati > Pseudomonadota > Gammaproteobacteria > Chromatiales > Thioalkalibacteraceae > Guyparkeria > Guyparkeria halopsychrophila. Next base: position 5,314 of record NZ_JBDODP010000015.1, read on the forward strand.
CGAGTTCCGCGGTCGATATCTCCAGCGCGGGCAGGGGGCGGGCGACGAAATCACCCGATTCGGTTGTGCTGCCCTGGTCCGATATCGGGCCATCGATCTGTTGCCAACCGTACCAGCCGCCATCCAGCATCCCGACGTTGGTGTGCCCCAGGTAGTGCAGTAGCCAGAAGAGGTAATAGGCGCCCAGCACTTCGTCGCGATCGTTGCCCTTGTAGTAGATCACCACGCCATCGCCGTCGTTCACGCCCAGTTGACGAAAGCGGGTCTCCAGCGTTTCTGCAGGGAGCCTGGTCAACGTGCCTTCGTCGTTCTGTTCACGCCAGACCGATTTCGAGGTGAACGTCGCCCCCGGGATGTGCCCGTCGAAGATGAAGGACGACTGGTTCGACATTTCGATGATCGACAGGCGCGACGCGTCCAGTCGTTCGGCCAACCAGCCGGGCTCGACCAGTGGTGGGACGCTGAGTGCCAGCGCCATGCGGGCCGGCAGGGCAAGCACGGACAGGGTGAGCAGAATGACGAGGACCGGTTTCATCGCCGTCTTCTCCATGCCGTTGGATCAAGGGTTTCGTCTTGTCCCGATGACCACGGAACAAGACGGTGTGCAACGGACGGCGTCAGGCGCGACGGAAGGAGTGACCGCGGCACTCGGGACAGGCGGGAAGCGGGCCGAAGGTGTCGTGGTGCAGGATGGCCCCGCAGTCGACACACTGGAGTCGCTTGGGACTGGTGGCGTGGCCGGTGGTCCATTCGCGTGGCTGGCTGCGCTCGGCCTCGTTGCGGATCTGCTCGAGGGTCACGTCGGTATGATCGGCGATCGACAGCAGCTTGGCGCCGATGTCGCCGGCCCAGTGACGCAGGGTGTCCCGAATGCTTTCGCCCTCGGTGGCGAGGCTTTCGCGGGTGTGTTCCAGGTCGTCCTTGACCGCCTCGACGATCTCGTGGCGGAAATCGGGTGTGTCGAGCCCCGCCGCTTCCTCGTCGGCCAGCTGAGCGATGCGGGCCCGGTCGGCGGGGCGGTTCTCGGGCTCGTCGAGCAGACGGGCGTAGATTCGCTCGAGCAGCTGGTAGTAGCCGTGCCGCAGGGCGTCAAAGGTCTCGCTGTGTTCGTGCTCGTGCTCGTGCTGGTTGTCGGTCATTCGCTCTGGCCTCCGTCGTGCCGGCTGGATGGGCCACGCCCCGGTCGGCGTCATGCGCGCCGAGTCGTGCAGGGGGTGGCTCCTTTCGGTATTCTAGTCGCCTTTATCGTGGCCGATTCCAGGCCGTCTTGCCAGTCGGGCAATTAACACGCACGCAGCCAAGGTAGACCCCCTAGTTCATGCACGAGCAATACAACCCCGCGAAGATCGAGGACGAGGCGCAACGCTTCTGGGAAAAGACGCAGGCGTTTCACGTCCGCGAGGATCCCACCCGCGAGAAGTTCTACTGCCTGTCGATGTTCCCTTACCCCTCGGGCCGACTGCACATGGGGCACGTGCGCAACTACACCATCGGGGATGTGATCAGCCGCTACCAGCGCATGCTGGGCAAGAACGTCCTCCAGCCGATGGGCTGGGATGCCTTCGGCCTGCCGGCCGAAAACGCCGCGCTGAAGAACAAGGCCGCCCCGGCGCGCTGGACCTTCGAGAACATCGACTACATGCGCGGCCAGCTCCAGCGTCTGGGCTTCGCCTACGACTGGAACCGCGAGCTGGCCACCTGCGACCCGGACTACTACCGCTGGGAGCAGTGGCTGTTCACCCGCCTGGTGAAAAAGGGGCTCGCCTACAAGAAGACCGCGGTGGTCAATTGGGACCCGGTCGACCAGACGGTGTTGGCCAACGAGCAGGTCATCGATGGCTGCGGCTGGCGCTCGGGCGCGCCGGTCGAGCGCCGCGAGATCCCGCAGTGGTTCATCCGCATCACCGATTACGCCGACCAGCTGCTCGAGGATTTGGACAAGCTCGACCAGTGGCCGGAGCAGGTGCGCACCATGCAGGCCAACTGGATCGGCCGCTCGCGCGGGGTGCAACTGGATTTTGCCGTCGAGAATGGTGAGCCGCTGACCGTCTTTACCACCCGCCCGGACACGCTCTACGGCGTGACCTACCTCGCGGTGGCCGCCGACCACCCGCTGGCGGTGGCTGCCGCCGAGAAGGATACGCAGGTGGCCACGTTCCGCGAGGAGTGCCGCCACACCAAGGTCGCCGAGGCCGACATGGCGACCATGGAAAAGAAGGGGCTGCCGCTGGGCGTGACCGCCACGCATCCACTGACCGGCGAGACGGTGCCGGTCTGGGTGGCCAACTTCGTGTTGATGGAATACGGCACCGGGGCGGTGATGTCCGTCCCGGCCCACGACGATCGCGACTGGGAGTTCGCCACCAAACACGACATTCCGGTCAGGCCCGTGATCAAAGGCAGCGAGCCCGAGCACGACTACGCAAACGGGGCGATGACCGAGAAGGGCAGCCTGATCGACTCGGGCGAGTTCAGCGGGCTTTCCAGCGATGAGGCCTTTGATCGCATCGTGGCCAGGCTCGCCGCCGACGGGCGTGGCGAGCAGACCATCAACTATCGCCTGCGCGACTGGGGCGTCTCGCGCCAGCGCTACTGGGGCTGCCCGATCCCGATCATCAACTGCAAGCACTGCGGTCCGGTGCCGGTGCCCGACGCGGACCTGCCGGTGGTGCTGCCCACCGACGTGGTGATGGACGGTCCGGGCTCGCCGATCAAGTCGGATCGCTCGTTCATCGACACCACCTGTCCCGAGTGTGGCGCGGCCGCCGAGCGCGAGACCGACACCTTCGACACCTTCTTCGAGTCGAGCTGGTACTACGCCCGTTTTGCCAGCGCGAACTCCAGTGAGGCGATGCTCGACGATCGTGCCGGTTACTGGCTGCCGGTCGACCAGTACGTCGGCGGTATCGAGCACGCCGTGCTGCACCTGCTCTACGCGCGCTTCTTCCACAAGCTGATGCGCGACGAGGGGCTGATCCCGGCCGACTGCCCCGAGCCGTTCACCCGCCTGCTCACCCAAGGCATGGTGAACAAGGACGGCGCGAAGATGAGCAAGTCCAAGGGCAACACCGTCGACCCGCAGGAGTTGATCGAGGAATACGGCGCGGACACCGTGCGCTTGTTCATGATGTTCGCCGCGCCGCCCGACCAGGGGCTGGAGTGGTCCGACTCGGGCGTCGAGGGCGCGTACCGTTTCCTCAAGCGCCTGTGGCGGCAGGTTGCCGAGCGCAAATTTGCCGGCATCGACCTGACCCGGCGGATCGACTCGGCCACTGAGCTGGCCGACAGCGACTCGGCGGCAAAGGGCCTGTACCGCAAGCTCCACGAGACTATCGGTCGGGTCACCGACGACATCGACAAGCGCCAGACCTTCAACACCGTGATCGCGGCGAACATGGAGTTGTTTAACGAACTGGCCCGGTTCGAGGCGACCGATGAGGTCGGCCAGGCGGTCGTCGCGGCCACCGTCCAGGACATGCTGCGCATGCTCGCGCCGATCGTGCCGCACATCACCCACGTGCTCTGGCATGAGGTGGGCGGTGAGGGCACCATTGCCGATGCGGCCTGGCCGAGCCAGGACGAGGCGGCGCTGGTGCGCGACGAGATCGAGATGGTGGTGCAGGTCAACGGCAAGCTGCGCGCAAAGATCAACGTGCCGGCCTCTGCCGACAAGGCGGCCATCGAGGCGCAGGCCCTGGCAAACGACGACGTGCAGCGCTTTATCGCCGAGGGCGAGATCAAGCGCGTGATCGTGGTTCCCAACAAACTGGTCAATATCGTGGTGGCGAAGTAATGGATACGACTCGCGCAAGGACGACCCGCTCGCACACCGGCATGCGTGCCGTTTCCCGTGCCTTCTTCCTGGGGCTGACCATGGCGGTGGCGGCGGTAACGCTGGTCACCTCGGGCTGCGGCTACCAGTTGCGTGGCGTGACCGAGGTCGATCCGACCTTCGAGCGCGTGCATGTCTCGGGGCTGTCGACATCGAGCCCGGTCTACCTCACGCTGGCGGCCGAAATCGACAAGTCGAAGGCCGTGCTGGTCGACGATCGGCGCGACGCCACGGCCCGGTTGGTGGTCGAGAGCGATTCGGTCGAGCAGCGCGCCTCGGTGGTCGACCCGAGCGCGGATGTGCGCCAGTACGAGTTGCTCCACGAACTGCGCTATCACATCGAGCTGCCTGACGGCTCACGCACGCCCAGTCGCGAGATCAGCCAGGCGCGCAACTACAACTACGATCCGACCGGGGTGCTGGCCTCGTCGAGCAACGAGGGGCAGATCCGTCGCGAGCTGGGTGAACTGGTGGGGCAGCTGTTGTTCTACCGAATGCTCGCACCGATCGATCCCGACACCCTGATCGCGCCCGCCGACGGTCGCTGAGGTCCAATGCTCGCCAAGCCGCAGGAATTCGAGCAACGTCTCGCCCGGGGCCTGGAATCCCTGTATGTCATCGGCGGCGATCAGCCGCTGCTTGTCCAGGAAGCGCGGGATGCCATTGTCGCGAAGGCCCGGGAGGCCGGTTGCGAGGAGCGATTGCGCTTCGAGGTGGACGGCAAGTTCGATTGGGGGGCACTGGAGAGCCAGGGGGCCAGTCTGTCGTTGTTTGCCAGCCGCCGGATCGTCGACCTGCGCATGCCGGGCGGCAAGCCGGGAAGGATTGGATCGAAGGCGTTGAGCACACTCGCCGACCGGGTCAAGGGTGGCGGTGAGTCCGACGTCTGGATCGTGAGTTTGCCGCGGCTGGACAACCAGCTGCAGAAAAGCGCCTGGTTCAAGGCCCTGGCCGGGGCGGGGCTCGCGGTGCGCTTCAACGACGTGCCGCTGGCGCAATTGCCCGTCTGGATCACCCGGCGGGCCGCCGCACAGGGCGTGCGCCTCGAACGCGACGCGGCCGAATTGATTGCCGGGCGCGTCGAGGGAAACCTGCTGGCCGCCGCCCAGGAGATCGAGAAACTGGCCTTGATGGACATCGAGGGGCCGGTGGATGCCGCCCGCGTCGCCCAGGGCTTGGCCAACCAGTCGCGAGTCGATACCTTCGCGTTGAGTGATGCGGTGCTCGATGCCGACCGCGAGCGCGGGCTGTACCTGCTCTCGCGGCTGCGGGCCGAGGGCACCGAGCCATTGTTGATCCTGTGGGTGATCGCCCGCGATCTGCGCGCACTCGTGGCGCTGGCGGGTAACGACCAGGCCGGTTTCAAGAAGACCCGGATTCCGGCCTTTCTTGCCCGGCGCTACCAGGCGCGCGCCCGGATGCTGCCGGCGGGCAACTGGCAGCGATTGCTCGCCGGGTGCGCGGAGGTCGATCGCTGCATCAAGGGCCTGGGTGAGGGCTGCACCACCGCGGATGGGGGCGGCCGCGTCTGGGCTCTGCTCGACCGGGTGATCTTGCACGCAACCCGCCCGGGGCGGTGAGCCCGGTGCAGAGCCGAGTGAGCGGCCCAATGAATAGCTCCGGGCCGAGCCTCGAGCCGTAACCGAATCCATGACGAGCGCGCACCGGCGTCTCGTCTCGAACCTGATCAGGAGATAGCGACCGATGGCCAACGACAACAGCGTCACCGAGACCATTCAGGCGATGGGGAAGGCGGCCCGGCGGGCGGCACGTGCGCTGTCCCGTGTCGACACGCAAAAGAAGAACGCTGCCTTGCTGGCCATCGCCGATCAGTTGGTTCAACACGCCGACACCCTGATCGCGGCCAACCAGAAGGATCTCGAGGCGGGCCGGGCCAACGGGCTCGACGAGGCGATGATCGACCGCCTGGCCTTCGATGTTGCCGGCATCGAGAAGATGGCCGAGGGCGTGCGCCAGATCGCCTCACTGCCGGACCCGGTCGGTGAGATCACCGACACCGTCTTCCGCCCGTCGGGCATCCAGGTCGGCCGGATGCGCGTGCCGCTGGGCGTGATCGGCATCATCTACGAGTCGCGGCCCAACGTGACCATCGACGCCGCCGCGCTGTGCCTGAAATCCGGCAACGCCACCATCCTGCGTGGCGGCTCCGAGGCAATCCACAGCAACCAGGCGCTGGCCGCCTGCATCCGCGACGGGCTCGAGGCCGCGGGGCTGCCGGCCGAGACCGTGCAGATCGTCGCGACCACCGACCGCGAGGCGGTCACCGCGATGCTCCACAGCCCGGAGGCGCTGGATGTGATCATCCCGCGCGGCGGCAAGGGGCTGGTGGCGCTGGTCTCGCGTGAGGCGCGCATGCCGGTGATCAAGCACCTCGACGGTGTTTGCCATGTCTACATTGATCGGGACGCCGATCTCGACAAGGCCAAGGCGATCGCGGTCAATGCCAAGACCCACCGCTACGGTGTATGCAACGCCATGGAGACGCTCTTGGTCGACCAGTCGGTGGCCGAAACGGTGTTGCCGGATCTGGCCAAGCGCTTCGGTGAGCTCGACGTCGAGCTGCGCGGCTGCGAGCGCTCGCGCGCCATCGTCCCCTCGATGACCGCCGCGACCGAGGCCGACTGGGGCGAGGAATACCTCGGCCCGATCCTCGCCGTGGCCGTCATCGACGGGCTGGATGCGGCGATCGAGCACATCGAGACCCATGGCTCGCACCACACCGATTCAATCGTCACCGAGAACTACAGCACCGCGCGGCGTTTCCTGCGCGAGGTGGACTCGGCCTCGGTGATGATCAATGCCTCGACCCGGTTCGCCGACGGCATGGAATACGGGCTGGGCGCCGAGATCGGTATTTCCACCGACAAGATCCACGCCCGCGGCCCGGTTGGACTCGAGGGACTGACCTCGCAGAAGTTCATCGTGTTGGGCAACGGCGAGACGCGGCATTGAGCACCACCCGACGTGTGTTCCGTTTTTCGAACCGTCGTGAGCGGCACGAGTGCAAGGAGCCGCGGAGTGAGCGACGAGACATATCGAGTAGATAGGCGAGAAGCGAGCGAGCACGTGACGCCGCAATCGTGCCACGCAAAAGGTTCGGGGAACGGAATATGATTGGGGTTTTTGGCGGCACCTTCGATCCGGTCCACATCGGTCACCTGCGTCTGGCCACCGAGGTGGCTGAGACACTGCGCCTGTCCCGGGTTCACCTGGTGCCGGCGGCCATTCCGCCGCACCGGGGCGAGCCGTTGCTTGATGCCGCCACGCGGCTGGACCTGGTGGCCCGCTCGATTGCCGATGAACCGCGGTTCGTGCTCGACGATCGCGAGCACCGACGGGCCGGGCCGTCCTACACGGCGGACACGCTGGCTGAATTCGCCGCCGAGTTCCCGGGCGAGCCGCGGGTTTTGATGATGGGCATGGATGCCTTCAATGGTCTGCCCGACTGGCACGAGGTCGACCGGATTCTCGATCTGGCGCACATCGCGGTCGCGACCCGACCGGGGTCGCAGGCCGAGGGGAGGGCCGCCGACTGGCTGGCCGAGCGTCGTGTCGACCCGGCCATGCTGGCCGATGCACCGGTCGGACGGATCGTGCCGGTGGCCATTACCCGGCTGGATATCTCGGCGACCACGTTGCGTGGATTCATCGATCAGGGCCGATCGCTACGCTACCTCGTGCCCGAGCCGGTGGTCCGTCATCTCAGCCGTGGTTGACCGCATCCCCGGTTGGGCCGACCATTGGCCCGTTTTCAACGCTGATTTCACCCCGATTTCATTCCGTTTCAACTTTATTGGTGGCCCGATGCCGCCAAGCAACAGGTTTCCTTCATGAGCGCGAATCAACCACCATCCACCCGTACCGAGCCCGTCGACCAGACCGCGGCGATGCCGGCCGACGAAATTCTTAAGCATGCCATCGAGGCACTCGAGGGCATCAAGGCCGTCGACCTCGTCACGCTCGACGTGCGCGAGCGCTGCAATTTCACCGATTACATGGTGTTTGCCTCCGGCACCTCCAATCGCCACCTCAAGGCAATGGCGCAGGAAGTGGTCAAGGCCCTCAAGGAACGAGGCATGCGCCCGATGAACGTCGAGGGCGACGACACGCCCCAGACCGAGTGGGTGCTGGTCGATTTCATCGACGTGATCGTCCACCTGATGATGCCCGAGACCCGCGCGCTCTATCAGATGGAAAAGCTCTGGTCCGCACCCGCGGCAGGCAGCTCCAGCTAAGCGGTGCGGATCGAGCTGATCACGGTCGGGCACAAGCTGCCCGACTGGGCCGAGGAGGGCACGCAGACCTATCTCAAGCGCCTGCCCGCCGGTTGCCCGGTGCGCCTGACCGAGATTCCGGCCGCCCCGCGCGGCAAGAACGCCGACATCGATCGCGTCAAGACCATGGAGGCCGAGCGGATCGAGCGTGCCATCCCGAACGGGGCGCGCGTCATCCTGTTCGACGAGCGCGGTCGCGACCGTGACACGCGCCAGTGGGCCGCCTCGCTGGGCGACTGGCTGGTCGACGGGCGCGACGTCGCGCTGGTGATCGGCGGGCCCGACGGCACGGCGAAATCCCTGCGTCAGCGCGCCGACGAGACCTGGCGGCTCTCGGCGTTGACGCTGCCGCACCCGCTGGTGCGTGTGCTGGTGGCCGAGCAGATCTATCGCGCCTGGTCGCTGCACCAGAACCATCCTTATCACCGCGAGTGAATGTCACCGCGAGTGAATGCCGGCCGTGCCCGGGGGCGGTCCCACGGACCGGATCGAGTCGTTAGAATGTCACGATGATTCGCGAATCCGACCCGCATCCCGCATTGTGGTTGGCCAGCGGCTCGCCGCGCCGACGGGAATTGCTCGAACAAGCGGGTTTCGTCGTTGCCGGGCGGGCGCGACCTGCCAGACCGGTAGACGAGACGCTCCGGCCCGGGGAGACGGCCGATGCGGCGGTTGTCCGTCTGGCGCGGAAGAAGCTTGACGCCGCGCTGGTGGCGCCGTCGCGGCCTGCCGAGGCCATATTGCTGGCCGCCGATACCCTGATCGTGGCGCCCGACGGACGCCCGCTGGGCAAGCCCGTCGATGCAAGCGATGCCGAGGCCATGTTGACCACCTTGAGTGGGCAGTGGCATCGGGTGATCACCGCGGTCGCGGTGGGAGATGGCCAGGACCAGCGCAACGCGATGATCAGTTCCCGGCTGCGATTTGCCCGCCTGTCGGCGGAGACCATCCGTGCCTACGTGGCAACCGGCGAGCCGCTGGACAAGGCGGGTGGTTATGGCCTGCAGGGACGGGGCGGCAGCTTCGTCGAGGCGATCGAGGGCGACCCCAGCGCGGTGATCGGGCTGCCCCTGGCCGCTACGTGCCGCTTGCTGGCGACGTTCGGCGTCCAGCCGGCCTGGATGGATCGGGACATTACGCAGAACGATAACGAGAGCCAGCCATGAGTGAAGAAGTCCTGATCAACATCACCCCGCAGGAGACCCGCATCGCGATGGTCGAGAACGGGGTGCTCCAGGAGATCAACATCGAGCGCTCCCGCTCGCGCGGGATGGTGGGCAACATCTACCGCGGTCGCGTGACTCGCGTACTGCCCGGCATGGAAGCGGCCTTCATCGACATCGGCGCGGAGCGCGCAGCCTTTCTGCACGTCTCGGACGTCGAGCTGAGCCTGGCTGCCGAGACCGCTACCGAACTCGAGTCGGCGACGCCTTCCATCGAGACGCTGCTGCGTACCGGCCAGAACCTGCTGGTGCAGGTGATCAAGGACCCGATCGGCACCAAGGGCGCGCGGCTGACCACCGAGATCACCATCCCGTCGCGTTACCTCGTCTACGTGCCCAATGGCCGCAATATCGGCGTATCCAGCCGCATCGAGGACAAGACCGAGCGTGACCGTCTCAAGACGGGTCTGGCCGAACTGATCCTCGAGGAGGAGGGGGCGCTTGAAGGGGTCGGTGGCCTGATCCTGCGCACCGCGGCCGAAGGCGTCGAGGGGGAGCAGTTGCGCCACGACTATCGATTCCTGCGACGGCTGTGGAGCAACCTGGCCGAGCGTCGTCAGCAGATGACCGATCCGGGCTTGGTGTACGAAGACCTGCCGCTGGCACTGCGGACCTTGCGGGACACGCTCGGGCAGTTCGTCGAGAAGATCCGCATCGACTCGCGCGAGACCTACCACCGCGCGATCGCCTTTGCCGAGGAGATGGTTCCGGACATCCTGTCGATCGTCGAGCACTACCCGGGCGAGCGGCCGATCTTCGAGTTGCACAACATCGAGGAAGAGATCCAGCGCGCGCTGGAGAAGCGGGTTGCGCTCAAGTCCGGCGGTTACATCGTCATCGATCAGACCGAGGCGATGACCACCATCGACGTCAACACCGGCGCCTTCGTCGGCCACAAGACGCTCGAGGAGACCATCTTCAAGACCAACCTCGAGGCGGCCGCCGCGATCGCTCGCCAATTGCGTCTGCGCAACCTCGGCGGGATCATCATCATCGACTTCATCGACATGGCCGAGCCGGAGCACCGGGTGCAGGTGCACCAGGCACTCAACCGGGCGCTCGAGCGTGACCATGCGCGCACCAAGGTCTGTGATGTATCGACGCTCGGCCTGGTGGAGATGACGCGCAAGCGCACCCGCGAATCACTCGAGCACGTGCTTTGCAATACCTGTCCGATCTGTGACGGGCGCGGCTCGGTAAAGACCGCCGAGACGGTCTGCTACGAGATCTTCCGCGAAGTCACCCGTGATGCGCGCCAGTATCGTCCCAAGTCTATGCTGGTGATCGCCAGTGCCTCGGTGATCGACCGATTGCGCGAGGAGGATTCCACGTCGCTGGCCGAGTTGCAGGAATTCATCGGTGTGCCCCTCAAGCTCCAGATCGACCTGCATTACCTGCCGGAGCAGTACGATATTGTTCTGATGTGATCGGGCGTGGACCCGGGTAGGACGGGCTGCATCCATGCGATAACGCTCCGCATGTCATGAGCTGGGCAGGGGCAAGGCGACCGCTCGCTGCGGAAGGGTGATGCCCTTCCCGGGACGGCAAGGCAGCCGCTGTCTGGCTCAAGGCGAGCCCTTCGGGGGGCGAGCCGCTCATGCTCGACGTTGCGCCTTGATCACGCTCGACTCGCCAAGTCAGGGCGGTAACGGATTTATGTAGACCTTCCCGGGAGGGGGCGGTGATCACTGAAAGCAGCGTAAAACGCGAACGACGCTTCCGGCTGGTGTTTCGTCGCCTGTTGATGGCGGCTGCCGTGCTGCTTGTGCTGATCGCCGCTATCAGCGCCGTCTCCCGTGCGCTCTTGCCCTGGGTGGAGCGCTACCAGCCGGACTTCGAGACGGTCGTCAGCGAGGCGCTCGACGTGCCGGTACGCTTCGGCAGCCTCGACCTGCGCTGGCAGGGCTACCAGCCTCAGGTGATCTTTCGCGACGTGCGCATCGATGCCGGCCCGCGTGCCGATGCGCTGAGCCTGGGGCTGTCCTGGTGGCGCAGCCTGGTCGAGTGGCGCCTGGTCGCCGACAAGATCACGCTCGATGCCCCCCGCTTCACCCTGATCCGCGATCGTGAGGGCTGGTCGGTAGCCGATCTTTCGCTGGAGGGGCGTGCCGGCGTGAATGCCCAGCGGGTTTCCTGGGCCGAGGTAGAAGACCAGCTGGCCCGTCTGGGGCATCTGTCGGTGCGGGACGCCGTGGTGGAATTCCGCGATCCGGAAGGCGGTGGCGATCGGTTGACGTTCAGCCTCGCCGCTGAGCTCGATCGCGATCGGTGGCGTGCGTCGGGGGACGCCCGCCTTGCCGGGATCAGTGACGAGCCAATGCGATTTGCCGGGGAGGGCCGCTTCGGTGAGCAGAGCCGGGTGTCGCTGTTCCTGCAGGTAAGTGACTGGAAGCTGCCCGAGGTGCAACAGCGCCTTGATCGCTACGGTGGCCCGACCGTGCGACGCACGCTGGGCGGCTGTCCCGGCGACGGCAACCCGGCCCGTTGCGAGATCGGCATGCCACGCATCGACTCCGGGCGCCTCGACGGCCAGTTGTGGCTGGACTGGCAGCAGACGCGGCTGACCGATCTCACGGTGCAGGCGGACGTGCGCCATCTCGCCGTCACCCGCGAGCAGTTGCTGGGCGAGGACGACGCCAGCCAGGCATCACTGGATCGCGTTTCGGCGACGCTCGCCTGGGGGCGTGATGCCGAGGGGTGGCATCTCGACGCCGAGGACGTCAAGGTCCGCCCGTCGCGCGAGGAGCCGTTGCCGACCGAATTCGTGCGCATGCGCGCGATCGGCGAGGACCTTTTTTTTGCCACCGATCATGCCGATCTTGGCCATCTTTCGGTGTGGCTTGCCGCCGCGCCCCTGCCGACGGAATTTCTCGACCTGCTCGACCAGAACGTGCCGCGCGGCCAGGCGCGCGACGTGCGCTTGCATTTCATCGATGGCGAACTGGTCGAAGGCTTTCTCGACCTGCGGGGCTTTGGCAACACCACCGGCGTCCTGCTTCGCCCGGTCATTGGCACCCGCGCGGGTCGGGGCGGGGCGGACCTGACCCTGTACCGCCAACCCGGCGGCTGGCTTGCCCGTATCGAACAGCAGGATCTCGTCCTTGCCGTGCCAGGCATGTTTCGTGAGCCGGTGAGCATCGACCGTCTGCAGGGAGACCTCTATTGGTTCGACCGGGTCGGCTCGCCGGAAGGGGAGGAACCACCCGCTGGGTTGTCGCTCTTCAGCCCGAATCTGGTGTTCACGTTTCCGGGACTCAACGTGGCCGGACGGTTCTTCTACCAGCAAGCGAATGGCGAGCAGCCGGGCTATCTGGGAGTCGACACCGGGTTTGCCGTCGACGACACGCGCGGGATTCCGGGCTACCTGCCGCGGCACGTGATTGGTCCCCGGACGCTCGACTGGCTGGACGCTGCCCTCGAAGGCGAGGGCGCACAAGGGCGGATCGACGAGGGGCGTTTCATCTTCCATGGTGACCCGGCGCGTGCGCCGTTCACGGACGGGGGGGGCTACTTCTCGGTGGTGTTCGACTACCACGACCTGACCTTGCCCTATCGACCGGGCTGGCCGGCGCTGACCGAGGCCAGCGGCCACATGGCCTTCGTCAACCAGCAGTACCACGTCGATATTGCACAGGGACAGGTCGGGCCGGTGCCGGTCGGCGATTCGCGCGTGAGCATCTTTGACCTCGATGAACCCAAGCTGCAGATCGCGGTTAACCGACCGGTGGCGATCGATGCGCTCCTCGATGGCCTTGGACAGACCCCGTTGATCGATGCCGGGGCGCTTGCCGGCTTCTCGGGACGTGGTGAGGGGCAGTTCACCCTCGATGTGCTGATCGGTCTGGGCTCGGGCTCGCCGCCGCCCTCGGCGTCCGGGACGTATCGGTTTGCCGGTCATCGGCTGTCGGTTGCCGACGGCCGGTTCGTGTTCGAGGACGTCTCCGGCCCGCTGCGTTTCTCAGACATCAACTTCACTGCCGATGCACTGTCGGGGCGTTTTCTCGGCGAGTCGTTCCGCGCACGGGTCGATCCGCTTGGCGATCGATCCGCTACCCGCATTCAGGCGAGCACTCGCTTTACACCGACCGGCCTCGCCACGGTGCTGGGTCAGGCGGGCCGGGCACCGGTCACCGAGGCGCTGATCGGCAGTTTTGACGGCGCAACGGACGTCGGTGTGCGCGTGGACGTACCCCACGGTGAGGGCGAGGGCGGCGTCGGGATCCGGGTGGAAAGTGGCCTGGTCGGTTGGCAGAGCCGACTGCCGGCACCGCTGGCCAAGCCCGCCCCGACCAGTTGGCCGCTGACGGTCGACTTGGACGTGCGCAACGGTGGCCTGCGCGCGCTTTCGGCGCGCCTGGAGGCAGCCCAGACCTGGCGCGCCGAACTGGGCTTCGACGGGGCCGGTTCGCTGGCGAAAATCCAATTGGGCAACCGGTCTCTGGACAATGAGCCGCCCGGCGAGGGCGAGTCGGCGACCCATCGTATCGGCCTGACTCTTGGGGAGCTGGCGATCGACCCCTGGCTCGATTGGTGGGCATCGGTCGAGTCGAGTGGGGGGTCAACGAACAGGGGTACCACACAGGGCGAAACCTGGTGGGTCGACGCCCGCATCGGTCGGCTGAGCTTCGGCGACTGGTGGCTCGATGCAGTGACGGCCGGTTGGTCGACCCGTGCCGATGGCTGGTGGCTGGGTGTTTCGGGCGAAGAGAATCGTGGCGAGCTGAGGTTCTCGGCGGGCCGCGCTACGGCGGCCGGGGCCCTGGAGGGGCAGTTTGATCGGCTGCGCCTGCATCGCGAGTCGACATCGACGGACAGTGAGCCGACGCCGCCACAGGCCTGGGATCTGGCCACACTCCCGGCCGCCCGTTTCACGGTTGACTCCCTGACCGTCGACGAGCTTCGACTGGGCCGGTTGGGCGTGGAGTCGCGGCCCGAGAACAGTCACTACCGGATCGACCGGGTCGACTGGCAGCCGGTGCCGAGCTTGAGCGTCTCGGGGAGTGGCCGGGTGGAGAATGGTGTCAGCGACGCCGCCCAGGGTCAGCGGACCCGTCTGTCCCTGTCCATCGACGGCAGCGACCTCGGGGCGGGGATCGCGGCAATCAACGGTTATTCACCCATCCAAGGGGGCAAGGTCGAAGAGGGGCAAGTGACCCTTGCCTGGCCGGGCAGTCCGACGAGTTTCTTTGTCGGTCGGGCGGCCGGGAATGGCCGCTTTCTCCTCTCCGAGGGGCAGCTCAAGGGTATCGACCCGGGTGCCGGCCGATTGGTCGGGTTGATGAGCCTGGGGGCGCTGGCCGACCGGTTGCGTTTCGATTTCCGTGATGTCACCCGTGAGGGTCTGTACTTCGAGACCCTGGCAGGAAACTGGCGTCTCGACCGCGGACGGTTGATCGTCGATCCGCTCGAACTGATCAACCCGTCGTTGAATGCCCTGATCGACGGCGAGCTGCAGCTGGTCGACCGACGCCTCGACCTGACGGCGCGGATCTATGCCGATTTCGGCATGCTCCTGCCGCTGATCGGCACGGTTGCCGGCGGTCCGCTGGTCGGCGGGGCCGTGCTGGCCCTGCAGGAAACCTTTCGGCAGCTGGATCAGGCCCCGCAGCCATCGGTCACCTACCATATCGGCGGATCATTCGAACAGCCCGAGGTCACTAGAGGGGAGACACAGACACCATGAGCGAGTCGAAGCCGACCGTCGCCGTCGTGCAACTCAATGGCCGGGCCGACTGGAACAGCAATCGCCCGGTCGTCGAGCGGTTGATCGCCCAGGCGGCGGACGGCGGCGCCTGCGTCGTCGTATTGCCGGAAAACCTGCTCGCGATGCCGGCCGACCCACGCGAGCTGATCGCGATGGCCGCGACGGATACCCCGCGGGCGGTTCGGGATCTCTCGGCATGGGCGAAGCAGAGTGGGGTGTGGCTGGTGGCCGGCACCTTGCCGTTTGTCCCCGACGATCCGGCCGACAGCGATCGAGTCGCGGCGCGCACGCTGGTGATCAACGCGCAGGGCAAGGTGGTCGATCACTACGACAAGATCCATCTGTTCGACGTGGTACTGCCGGATGGCGAAAGCTATCGGGAGTCGAACACCTTTGTCGCCGGGGATCGAACGGTGGTTGTCGATACGCCGGCCGGGCGATTGGGGATGGCCACCTGCTTCGACCTGCGCTTTCCGGAGCTGTTCACCCATCTGGCCGAGGCCGGCGCCGACTGGTTCTGCCTGCCCTCGGCCTTCACCCGGCCGACCGGTGAGGCGCACTGGCACGTGCTGCTGCGTGCGCGTGCCATCGAGAACAGCGCCTGGGTGGTGGCCGCCGCGCAGGTCGGGCGCCACGCCGACGGCCGCGAGACCTTCGGTCACAGCCTGATCGTCGATCCTTGGGGGCGAGTCTTGGAGGATGCGAGGGACACTGCCGATTGCGTCCGCTTCGCGCGCTTTGATTACCCCTGGCTGCAAGGGTTGCGGCAACGCTTCCCGGTGCGAAAGCTGCACCGCGCGGCGCTTTTTGCCGGCGGGCGGTAGACCGTCCATGGCGCAAATACCGCTTGGCCTTTACCATGGGGTAACGAATTCCCGTCCGGTCGTACCGTCCGGATTCGTGCAGACCTTCCCTAACGACTAGTTGAGAAAAGATGACCGTACAGACCGACGACCTGCGCATCGAGGAGATTCACCAGTTGACCCCGCCCGAGGTCTTCCGGAGCGAGTATTTGCTCTCGGAAAAGGGCGCCGAGACGGTGGAGAGTGCGCGCCGGACCATCCAGAACATCCTCGACCGTCGTGACGACCGGTTGATGGTGGTGATGGGGCCGTGCTCGATCCACGACGTCGATGCCGCGCGGGATTACGCCGCCCGGTTGCGCGAGCTGGCCGACGAGGTCAAGGACGACGTGTTCCTGGTGATGCGGGTCTATTTCGAGAAACCGCGCACCACCGTGGGCTGGAAGGGCCTGATCAACGACCCGGATCTCGACGGCAGCTTCAACATCAACAAGGGGCTGGGCGTGGCCCGTCACCTGCTGGTCGACCTGGCCGAAATGGGTGTGCCGACGGCCACCGAATACCTCGACCTGATCAGCCCGCAGTACATCTCGGATTCCATCTCCTGGGGGGCGATCGGGGCGCGGACCACCGAATCGCAGGTCCACCGCGAACTGGCCTCGGGGCTTTCCTGCCCGGTCGGCTTCAAGAACGGCACGGATGGCGGCCTGCGCGTGGCACTCGACGCGATTCGTGCCTCGGCCCGCCCGCATCACTTCCTGTCGGTGACCAAGGCCGGCCGGTCGGCGATCTTCGCCACCAGCGGCAACCCGGATTGCCACATCATTCTCCGTGGCGGACGCAGTACCAACTACGACGCGGCGAGCGTCAGCGAGGCCCTCGAGCAGCTCCGCCAGACCGAAACGCCCGAGCGGCTGATGATCGATTTCTCGCACGCTAACAGTCAGAAGCAGCATGCCCGGCAGATCCAGGTGGCCGAGGACGTCGCGGCGCAGGTCGCCGGTGGCAATGCCGGCATCGTCGGCGCGATGGTTGAAAGCCACCTGATCGCCGGTCGCCAGGACGTGATCCCCGGCAAGTCACTGACTTACGGCCAGAGCATCACGGATGCCTGCATCGGCTGGGATGACAGCCGGGCGGTCATCCACCGTCTCGCCGAGGCGGTGCGGATCCGTCGCGCCGGCGGTGGCGTGCTCGACGAGCTGCCCGAACATGGTTGATCAGCCGATCAGTCGCCGTGCCGGCGTCAGCACTTGGCATCGTGCCGGGGCTGGTCTGTTGCTCGGCGTTGCCCTGCCGGTACTGGGTTGGACCAGTGCGGCGCAGGGCGCCGTTTCGGCCGAGATCGAGGCATTGATCGAGTCGGTCGATGACCACGCCATGGGCATCGAACGGTTGACCGTGGCACCGGCCGGGGCGTGGGTGGCCCGATCGCTGACGTTCGAATCGCTGGAACAACTCGACCAGGCCGACTCGTCGCTTTTGCATCGGGCGGCACCCGAAGAGGGTGGTCGGCTCTGGATCGGTGGTTTGCCGGCGACTCTCGACGGCGATTCGCTGCGCGTGGCCGGAGCGTTGGTCGACACCGAGGCCGGCGTGCGCCTCGAGCGTGAGATCACGCGTGAGACACCGCGTTACCAGCGCCTGTCCAACCGCCTGAAAGAGGCGCAAGCCGAGGCCCGCGGGCTGGCGGTGGAGCTGGAAGAGAACGCATTGCGCCGCCGGATCGCTCGCGATCAACTGGCCGCCTTGTCGGCGGCCGGCGAGGACCTTTCCACGCTGTGGCGTGACAACGGCCCGGTTGATCAGTTGATGTCGCGGTTGACCGACGAGCGTCGAGCGCTGCTCGATCGCCAGGCATCGATTGACGAGGACATCGACGCGTTGCGTGCGGCACTCGACGAATTGGCCGGGCAGGCACCCGGCTGGCAGATCGGGGTGGCGCTCACCCAGGCCGGTCTCGAGCCCGGCGACGAGGCACTGCGCCTGGAGTATCGCGTCGAGAACGCGGGCTGGGAGCCGATCTACCGGGCGCGGCTCGATACCACCGAGGGGCAGGTCGATTGGCGCATGACCGCTCGGGTGCACCAGCAGACCGGCGAGGACTGGCCGGCGGTACCGATGACCCTGGTCACCAGTGACCAGCGACGTTTCTACCCGGTGCCGGAGCTTTCGCCATTGACCATCGGGTTCATCGACCCGAACGATGGCGCACCGGTTCGCCCGATGGCCCAGAGTTCGCTGATGCGCGCCGACGCCGCCGGTTTTGCCGAGGCGGGACGGGTCGAAGACGAGACCGGCTTTGCCACGCGCATCGCCGTGAACAAGCCGGCGGCGATTCCCAGTGGCGAGGGCGGGGTGAGCCTGGTGGTGCTGGAACAGTCGCTCGACGCCAATATCTCCTTGCGGATCGCGCCGCAACTTAGCCGAGATGCGGTGGTAGTTGGCCGGTTCGCTCCCAGTATCGTCAACCCATTACCTTCTGGCCGGTGGGAGATTCATCGCGATGGACAGCAACAGTCCGGCCTTTCCCGGTCGGCCCTCAAGCCCGACGAGCCGGTCGAGCTGAGTTTCGGTGTCGATCCCCGACTGGTCGTCGACTACCAGGCCCCGCCGGACGAGCGAGCCGGTCATGGCCTGATCGGCAAGCTTCAACAGATCGAACGTCGCCGTCAGGTCACTGTCACCAGCCGGCACCAGAACGCCGTGCCGGTGGTCGTGCTGGTGCGCATGCCCACGCCGCTGGATGCCGATATCGTGGTCGAGGCGCTCGCGGAGAGCGACACGCCGGACGAACGCCAGTTCGATGGCCAGAAGGGTGTCTGGGCCTACGAGCGCAAGCTGGCGCCCGATGAGTCCTGGAAAATCGACTTCGGCTACCGCGTGCGCTGGCCCGAAGACAAGCAGATCTCGCCGTTTTGATGCATCCGGCATGACCGGCCCGGATCGATTCGTCGGCCGGGCGGGCCGGTTCGCTATGGCCGGCTAAACCTCCATCCACGGAAAAGGACCACCACGAACATGCTTGATCTCGTTCTGGCCGGCGGCGGCATGATGCTGCCTATCATCATTGCCTCGGTGATCGCCATGGCGATCATCTTCGAGCGTCTTTACACCCTGCGTCGCGGCCGCATCATGGGTGGCGACCCGGTCGGGATGGTTCGATCCTGGCAGGGCCACGGCGGCATCACGGCAGCGCGGCTCGACGAGCTGGGTCGGGTGTCGCCGCTGGGTCGAATCCTCGCAGAGGGCCTGGCGGGCAGCCATTCGGCCGAGAGCATGCGGGTGCGCATCGAGGATGCCGGCCGGCATGTCGCCCACCAGATGGAGCGCTACCTCAACACGCTGGGCACGATCGCGTTGATCGCCCCGCTGCTCGGCCTGCTGGGGACGGTGATCGGCATCATCGACGTCTTCCAGGCGATCACATCCCATAGCGGAGCCGGTGCGGTCGCGCCCGAGCTTTTGGCCGGTGGCATCGCCAAGGCGCTGATCACCACCGCCGCCGGCATCATGGTTGCGGTGCCGGCGTTCATCTTTCATCGCTACTTCCGTGGCCTGATCGACGAGTTGGTGATCGACATGGAGGCCGAGGCGATTCGCCTGGTCGACATGATTCACCCGGCGGGGCTGGGCCGGAGGCAGGCGGCATGAATTTCCGCCAGCGACCGCGCGAACCGCTCGAACTCAACCTGATCCCGTTGATCGACGTGGTCTTCATGCTGCTGATCTTCTTCATGCTGACCACGACGTTCGTCCATGACCGCACCCTCAAGGTCGATCTGCCCGTGTCCGAATCGGGTAGCAGCGAACGCGCCGAACTGGAGAACCACGTGATCGAACTGGATGCCCGCGGCGAGATCGCCATCGACGGGATGCGCGTGACCGAGCAGCAGTTGCCGCGCGTGTTGGCCGAAGTGGCCGATGACGGCCGCCCCGTGGTGCTCTGGGCGGATGCCCAGGTGGTCAACCAGCGCGTGGTCACGGTGCTCGATCAGGCCCGCCGCGCCGGCATCGAGAAGATCGGCTTGGGGACGACACCACCACGATGAACCCGGATTCGCTCAATCAGAAAGCTAACTCTGCGGCCGGCTGGGAAACCTACCGGCGGCTGCTCAACTACACCTGGCGCTATACGCGGATACTGGTGATCGCGATCATCGGCATGGTGGTCGCGGGGCTCTCCGAGGTGGGCTTTGCCGCGCTGATGAAGCCGCTGCTTGACGGCAGTTTCGTCGAGCGCGATCCGACCCTGGTCACCTGGATGCCCGTGGCGTTGCTGGCGGTGTTCGTCTTCCGCGTGGTCGGCGAGTTCGCCTCCAACTACGGCATGGCCTGGGTGGGGCGCTCGGTGATCCGCGACCTGCGCCGCGACACCTTCGCCCAGGTATTGCACCTGCCGCCGCGCTATTTCGACCGGGTGCCGTCGACCGAGGTGCTCACCCGGCTGAACTACCAGAGCGAGCAGGTCTCCGAAGCCGCCTCCAAGGCGCTCACCATCCTGATCCGCGACAGCGTGACCGTGATCGGCCTGCTGGTGTGGATGCTGTATCTGTCCTGGCAGCTGACGCTGTTCATCCTGGTCCTGCTGCCCATCCTCGTAGGCATGGTTGCGGGCATCTCGAAGGCCTTCCGCCGTTACGCCCGTCGCATCCAGGAGTCGATGGGCAAGGTCTCGCACGTCGCCGAGGAGACCATCAGCGGGCATCGCGTGGTCAAGCTCTACGGGGGCGAGGGTTACGAGAGCGCCCGCTTCGATCGCCAGAACCAGTACAACTTCCGCGCCTTCATGAAGATGCAGGCGGTGCAGGCGGCCTCCTCGCCGTTGACGCAGTTCGTGCTCGCCATCGGCGTGGCCGGCGTGGTGTGGTTTGCCACCAGCGGCGATCGCATGGACGACATCACCGTCGGCACGTTCGTCTCGTTCATCACCGCGCTGGCGATGACGCTGGCGCCGGCCAAGCGCCTGATCAACCTCAACGCCATCATCCAGAAGGGCATCGCTGCCGGCGAGAGCCTGT
This sequence comes from Guyparkeria halopsychrophila, assembly GCF_044582135.1. Lineage (NCBI taxonomy): Bacteria > Pseudomonadati > Pseudomonadota > Gammaproteobacteria > Chromatiales > Thioalkalibacteraceae > Guyparkeria > Guyparkeria halopsychrophila. The sequence continues at coordinate 26,192 of NZ_JBDODP010000015.1, forward strand.
TCGCGCTGCTCGACGAGCCGCAGGAATCGGAGACGGGCACCCGGTCGGTCGACCGGGTGACAGGCCGGATTGCGATGGAGGACGTCTGGTTGAGTTACCGGGAGCCGGCCCCGGGCGATCATGACGATCCGGACTGGGTACTGCGCGGCGTGTCGCTCGAGATCGCCGCCGGCGAGACCGTCGCCTTCGTCGGCCAATCCGGCGCCGGCAAGTCGAGCCTGATGGGCGCGTTGCCTCGTTTTGTCGAGATCCAGCAGGGCGCGATCCGTCTGGACGAGTATCAGCATGATGACCTGCCGTTGGCCGACTTGCGCCGCCAGTTCGCCTACGTCTCGCAGGAGACGGTGCTGTTCAACACCACCATCGCGTCGAACATCGGTTATGCCGACGGGGCGGACTTCGACCTGGAACGCGTGCGCGAGGCGGCCAAGGCCGCGTTTGCCGACCAGTTCATCGAGCAACTGTCCGAGGGCTTCGAGACCAATATCGGCGAGAACGGCGTGCTGCTTTCGGGCGGCCAGCGTCAGCGGATCGCGATCGCCCGGGCACTCTACCGCGATGCACCGATCCTGCTGCTCGACGAGGCGACCTCCGCGCTCGATACCCGCTCGGAAGGCTTCATCCAGCGCGCGTTGGAGAATCTCACCCGCGGGCGAACCACGCTGGTGATCGCCCATCGCCTGTCGACCATCGAACACGCCGATCGCATCGTGGTGATGGACGGCGGGCGTATTGTCGAGCAGGGGCGTCACGCCGATCTGTTGGCCGCCGATGGCGCCTATGCCGGCCTGTACCGGCTGCAATTCGCCGACCAGGCCGACTGATGCGCTACCCCGGCTTTTGGCAACGACGCGGCCTGTGGGCCCGGCTGCTCTGGCCCTTGGGCCGGCTGGTCTGTGCCGAGGCCGCCCGGCGCCGGCGGCGAGCGTCTGGTCGGGCGCCGGATTGCCCGGTGATCGTGGTCGGCAACCTGACCGTCGGTGGCACCGGCAAGACGCCGGTGGTGATCGCGCTGGTCGAGGCATTGCGCGCCGCCGGGCACACCCCCGGCGTAATCAGCCGTGGGTTTGGCGTGAAGGTAGGCATCGAGCCGGTCGATCTCGCCGAGGCGGTCGCCCCGTCGAGTTGCGGCGACGAGCCCTGGCTGATTCACCGGCGCACCGGCGTGCCGGTGATCGTGCATCCGTACCGACGCGAGGCGGCCCGGCAACTCAAGGCCCGCTATCCCGAGGTGGACGTGATCGTCAGTGATGACGGGCTGCAGCATCATCAACTGGCGCGCACGATCGAGTGGGTGGTGGTCGATGGCCAGCGCGGGCTCGGTAACGGCTGGTGCCTGCCGGCCGGCCCGTTGCGCGAGTCGCCGGCGGTGCTGGACGAGGTCGATGCGGTGCTGGTCAACGGTGACGAGCCATCCCGTCACGGGGCGGGGACGCGTGGCGTGCCCGCCTGGCGAATCGATTTCCACCCGCAGGGGGTGATCGATCTGTTCGATCAGTCCGAACGGCCGATCACGGACCTGGCTGGCAGGGAGGTAATCGCGCTGGCCGGGATCGGTAACCCGGCGCGTTTCTTCGCCATGCTCGAGGCGCAGGGGGTGGTGATCGACGCCCGTGCTCTCGATGATCACGCCGCGCCGACACAGACGCAGGCCCGCGCGTGGCTGGCCGATGGCCGCCCGGTTGTCATGACGGACAAGGATGCGGTCAAATGGCCCGAGATGCCGACACGAGCCGGCCAGGTGCTGGTCGTGCGGGGTGGCATCGAACTGCCGCCGACACTGCTCGAGAATACCCTGAACACATTGCAATCATGATGCCCCTGGGGCGACCGGCAGGCCGCCGCCCCGAGGTCTCCACAAGGTGAAACCGTCGATGGACAAGAAGCTGCTCGATATCCTCGTGTGCCCCGTGACCAAGGGGCCGCTGATCTACGACAAGCCGAACGACGAGCTGATCTCGCTGTCGGCCCACCTTGCCTTTCCCGTCCGTGACGGCATCCCCGTGATGCTGGAGGACGAGGCCCGCCGATTGCCCGACGAGGAATACCAGGCGTGGCGCAAGAAGCACCCGGGCAAGGGAGAGACCGGGACATGATGGCCGAGAACGATTGGATCATCATCCCGGCGCGGCACGATTCGAGTCGCCTGCCGGGCAAGCCGCTGGCGGACATCGGTGGTCGACCGATGATCCACTGGGTCTATGAGCGGGCCGTCGCAGCGGGCAGTGAGCACGTGGTCATCGCTACCGACGACGAACGCGTCCAGGAGGCAGCGGCCGAGATCGGTGCGCGCGCGGTGCTGACCAGCGAGGGGCATGAGTCCGGCACCGACCGGCTGGCCGAGGTGATCGATCACCTCGAGCTCCCCGACGACACGGTGGTGGTCAACCTGCAGGGCGATGAGCCGATGATGCCGCCCGTACTGCTCGCCCAGGTGGCGAATCTGCTGCGTGCCAAGCCCGAGGCGGCGATGGCGACCCTGATGGTGCCGATCACCGGGCGTGACGATTTTCTCTCGCCCGATGCGGTCAAGGTGGTCGCCAACGAGCGTGCCGAGGCGATGTACTTCTCGCGCGCGCCGATTCCGTTTCATCGTGACGGGGTGCCCGACTCGGGCAAGGCGGGGCTGTTCGGTTTCCGTCACCTGGGCCTGTACGCCTATCGGGCGGGGTTCCTGCGCCGCTTCGTCGCAACGGCCAGCCCGGAGATCGAGCGGCTGGAAAAGCTCGAGCAGTTACGTGCCTTGTCGATGGGCGAGACCATCGCCATCGAGATCGCCGAGGTCACGCCGCCTGCCGGCGTGGACACCCCGGCGGATCTCGAGCGGGTGCGGGCACTGATGGCCGAGGAGATGGCCGACTGACTCAATCCGGTGGGATGTCGTCCGATCCGGTTTTGCGTGGCTTCTGGCGCTTGAGATAGATGAAGCCAGCCACGCCCCAGCCGACCAGGAACAGCACGCCAGCGCCGTGACCGAGCCAGAGGGTGGCGGCCATGATGCTGCCCAGGACCAGGGCGATAATCAGGAATTCGAGGGTGCTGCGCTGGATGACCATGTCGTTCAGGTGTTGCCGTCGCTGGAGTCGGGGGTGTCGAGGAATTCGGTATCCTCGTCGGAATAGGCCGGCTGGCAAATGCACAACAGCCGCAGCGGAACGTCGCTTCGGGTTTCGATCCGGTGCGGTTGGCCGGGGGCGATGCGGATGATATCACCCGGGACGACCGCCAGACGTTCCTCGCCCAGTTCCATCACCCCGGCGCCATCGAGGATCTGGTAGATCTCCTCGGCGATCGGGTGGCGGTGCAGGCGGGTCGACTGTCCCGCCTCGATGGTCGCCTCGGCCACGCTCAGGCGCTCGATGGTGTGACGAGACGGGTGCAGCAACTCGCGTACCGCCGAGCCATCGGGGGCCGTGATCGGCTCGACGTCGCTGCGGTGATTGAGGTAGCTCGAGCGGTCAGGCCCCAAGCGCCGTCGCTTCGCCATCGACAGGTTCTCCTCTCCGAACACATTGAACAAGGGCAGATCATGACAGAAATTTCCTCCAATCTCCCCGCGACTGGCCCGGAGGCGGTCGACGACGAAACGCTTTACGCGGAGCTGGTCGGACAGACCGCCCGGATCGAGTGGGCGGAACTCGAACGCTTCTTTGCCAAGGGTCAGATACTGAAGATTGCGCCGACGCTGGATCTCGTCGATGTCGCCATGGCGATGGTCCGGGATCGCGCCGACTCGGTCGGTGCCTGGCAGGAGGCCGGCGAGATCGATGCGCTGGACACGGATACCGCGCGACGCTGGGCGGCCGGCGAGGAGCCCCTGTGGGCGGTGGTCACGCCACCGTGGATCCTGGTTCAGGAGTCGGATGGCGCAGCCATTCGGCACTGAGGGGTTTTGCCGGATTGGCATTCTACGGCCATGTGAGCTACAAGTTAGCCAGCTAACCAAAGTTTCCTGCCGGCCTCCGGGGCTGATCACATGCCGGTGCCGGCCACCATCGTTCTCGAGGTTCCATGAGTCAGGATTCCGTGTTGCTTACCCCGGTCACCCTCGGTGATCTGTCCCTTCCCAACCGCGCCATCATGGCGCCACTGACCCGCTGTCGTGCCACCGTACCGGGCAATGTCCCCAACGAGATGATGCGGACCTACTACCACCAGCGCGCCGGTGCCGGCCTGATCATCAGCGAAGCCACCCAGATCGTGCCGGAAGGGCAGGGCTACCCGGCCACCCCCGGCATCCATAGCGACGAGCAGCAGGCCGGCTGGCAGATGATTACCCGGGCCGTGCACGAGGCGGGCGGGCGCATCGTCCTGCAGCTCTGGCATGTGGGCCGAGTCTCGCATTCGGACTTCCAGCCCGACGGCAAGCTGCCGGTCGCGCCGTCGGCGATCGCCATCGATGGCGAGGGCTACGTGCCATCGGGTGAGAAGAAACCCTTCGAGACCCCGCGTGCGCTGGAAACCGAGGAGATCCCCGCACTGGTCGAGGCCTACGCCCGGGCCACCGAGCGCGCCCTGGCGGCGGGATTCGACGGGGTGGAGGTGCACGCGGCCAACGGCTATCTGATCGACGAGTTCCTGCGCGACGGCACCAACAAGCGTACCGATCGCTACGGTGGCTCGTTGGATAACCGCATGCGTTTTTTGCGCGAGGTGCTCTCGGCGGTCATCCGCGTGGCCGGCGCTGCTCGCACGGGCGTGCGCATCTCGCCGTTGCAGCCGATGAACGGCATGATCGACAGCGACCCCTGGGGCACGTTCTCCTACGTGGTGCGCGAGCTCAATGCCTTCGGTCTGGCCTATCTGCACATTGCCGGGATGGGTGAGGACGCGCCGGGCGAGGCAGGGCCCGCCTTTGATCTCGCCGATCTGGTCCCTCTGTTCGAGGGGCCGGTGATTCGCAATTTCCAGTACGACCAGTCACGCGCCGAGCGTGACATCGAGCAGGGCCATGCCGCGGCCGTGGCGTTCGGCGTGCCGTTTATCGCCAATCCGGACCTCGTCGAGCGCTTTCGTCGTGATGCGCCGCTCAATGAACCCGACACCTCGACCTTCTACGGTGGAGGGGAGAAGGGGTACATCGATTACCCCACCCTGGGCCAGGGCTAAGCCGGTCCAGCAAAAAGAGCAGGTCGACACAACCCGGCACAACCTATAACCACCAATCCAAGAGGGAATTTCCATGCAATTCACCAAGAACGCGATTCGCCTTACCGTGCTCGCCGCAGGGCTCGCTTTGGCCGGTAATGCGGCGATGGCCGCCTCCGATCAGCCGGCAACCATCAGTGTCGATCGTCTCTCGATGGAAATGGCCCTGAAGGCCGCCAAGGCCACGATGGAGGCCTGTCGGGAGGAAGGTATCCAGATCGGGGTCACGGTCGTTGACCGAGGCGGCCACGAGCAGGTCGTTTTGCGCGACGTGCTCGCCCCTGACCTGACGCTGCGCATTTCCAAGCTCAAGGCCTACACCGCCATGTCGTTCAACACGGCCACCTCGACCCTCGAGGACCGTGGTCAGGGCGGTCTGGGGCACGTGCCCGGCCTGATGTTCGGTGCCGGTGGCGTGACCATCGAGGCGGGCGGCAAAACCTACGGCGCGATCGGCGTCTCGGGTGCACCGTCCGGTGAGACCGACGAGATGTGCGCGCGCAAGGGTGCCGAAGCGGTGGCCATGGATCTCGAGTTCCTCTGATCCAGTTGATCGACACCCACGCCGCCAAGGAGGTAGCGTGGCACTTTACGGCCCGGCATTGCCGGGCCGTTTTCGTTTGGTCTCTTGTTCCTACCGGCTCGATCGGTCCGCGAGTCGTGGTTTTCTAGGATGAGTTGCCACGCCTTGTTTCAAGGGGTTAGCCCGCGAGGGCGCTCATGGCCGCATTTTTATGGCCTCGGGTGTTGACGCACCCCGGGTGGATCATTAATATGCCGCCCCACGTCGAGAGACGTATTCCCCGATAGCTCAGTTGGTAGAGCAAGTGACTGTTAATCACTGGGTCGCTGGTTCGAGTCCAGCTCGGGGAGCCAAAGCGCCCGTAGCTCAGTTGGATAGAGCGTGCGGCTACGAACCGCGAGGTCGGGGGTTCGAATCCTCCCGGGCGCACCAATCAAGTCCCCATCGTCTAGAGGCCTAGGACACCGCCCTTTCACGGCGGTAACAGGGGTTCGAATCCCCTTGGGGACGCCATACGGTCGGGCAGTGCGTGACACGCGTGCTGCCCTACTTGTTGGTCACGTGGGAACGTGGCCAGCTGCTGGGCCCAGCCCGGCTTTTCACTAGGTCCCCATCGTCTAGAGGTCTAGGACACCGCCCTTTCACGGCGGTAACAGGGGTTCAAATCCCCTTGGGGACGCCACACCAACGAAAAAGCCCGCGCGGGTCATCCGTGCGGGCTTTTTCGTTCCTTGGAGATCGGTTCAGCGTCCGCCGCCGCCCCCGGGATTGCCGCCACCGACGCCAGCCCCGGCTCCCGGGCCACCTGCGGTCGGTGACCCCCCGAGCTTGCCGTAGGCGCCCTGGTCCATCACGCCGAGCATTTCGTCGTCGCCCGGGGTGTCCTCGCTCTGCTCCAGATTCTCATCGTGGTACTGCATAAGCAGATCGTCTTCCGGGGTGGCCCAGGGGTTGGCGTGTCCGGCATGGGCGGCGCCGGTCACCAGGAAGGTGCCAAGGAGGGTGAGAAAAAAGGTTGATCGCATGGGTAAACCTCTCGGTCTGGATGTCGTTTTGCCACCCGTTACTCAGACGGGCTGAGTGCTCCGACCCATAGATAAATAAATGGCTCAATAAGCAGTGGTCATGGCCCGCATGTCGAAATGGACTCGGCAGCCGGTGATGAGGGCTGCTTTACTCGATGTGGCCAATGCGAACGGTCACCATCGGGAGGGCTGCCATGGGCGCAGGTGCCGAAGACAAGTCGCGCGATTTCGTCATTCAGTGGCATGACGCGAGTCAGCGCCATTTCGATGTGCGCCTGGCAGTCGACGGGGCGCTCAAGTCCTGGGCTGTGCCCAAGGGACCGTCGACCGATCCGTCCGAGAGGCGCCTGGCCATCGAGGTGGAGGATCACGCGCTCGACTACGCGGATTTCGAGGGCGTGATTCCGGAGGGTAAATACGGCGCGGGCACGGTGATGGTCTGGGATCGCGGCAGCTATCGAAACCTCGATGAACAGCAGTCGGTGGCCGATGGGCTGCGAAAGGGTCTGGTCGAGGTGTGGCTCGACGGCGAGAAGATCCGTGGCGGCTACGCGTTCAAGCGCATCCAGGGCGGTGACAAGCCGCAGTGGTTGCTGATCAAGATGCGTGACGAGGCGGCCGATGCGCGCCGCAACCCGGTGTCCACCGAGACGCGATCGGTCAAAAGCGGCCGGACGTTCGACGAGATTCAAGAGCAAGAGGCGTCGGCATGACCGCGCCGATCGATGTCTCTCGCCCCGACAAGATCCTGTATCCCGACGCGGGATGGACCAAGGCGGACGTCGTGGACTATTACGACCGGGTGGCGGATTTCATGCTGCCGCACCTTGAAGGCCGGCCGCTGACATTGCACCGCTTTCCCGATGGCATCGATCACGAGGGGTTTTTCCAGCAGGCGCGGGCCGAGCATTTCGCCGATCAGGTTGGCAGCCTGCGGATCCGTCACGACGAACCGACCGGATCGGTCGACCATATCGTTTGCGAGGATGCGGATTGCCTGGCCTTTCTCGCTGACCAGGGCACACTCGCGTTCCATCGCTGGGCGGCTCGAGGTGACACGATTGATCGGCCCGATCTGATGATCTTTGATCTCGATCCGCCCGATCGCGACATGGGCCTGCTCAAACGCACGGCGCGCCGGGTCGCCGCGCTCATGCGCGACTGCCGGTTCTCGCCGTTCGTGATGACCACCGGCTCCTCCGGCCTGCACGTGGTCGCGCCGCTGCATCCCCGCTCGGATTTCGATGCGGTACGCCATCTGGCCGCCACGATGGCCGAGCGTCTGGTCGCCGAGTATCCCGACGAGCTCACCACCGAGCAACGTATCGAGGCCCGCGAGGGCCGGTTGTACCTCGACGTGATGCGCAACGCCTTCGGCCAGACGGCCGTGGCGCCGTATTCACTTCGAGCCCGCCCCGGTGCGCCCGTGGCAACCCCGCTTGACTGGGTCGAACTCGACAAGGGTGGTTTGCGGCCAGATGGCTACACGCTCGACAACCTCTTTCGCCGCCTGGGACAGAAGGGCGACCCCTGGGCGCGGATGTTCGAACAGGCGATCGATTTGCCCGAGGCCCAGAGGGCCTTCGACGCCCTGACGTGAGTCTCGGTCAGTCGTTGATCGGGTAGGTGTCGGGCGGCGGGACCTGCTGGCATTCGCGGGTCTCGCCGTCACGCGTGAAGCGCCCGTTGGTGCCCTTGCCCCAGAACGTCATCTCTCCGTTCTCGTCGCTGTAGCGCGAGCCCGACGCGCTTTCCTCGCGCTTCATCAGGACGGTCTCGCCATCGACATTCAGCCGGATCTGGCCACGGCGAATGACGTCAAAGACCACCGCTTGGCCCTGACAGTCGAAGTGGTAGGTTCGCGTGATCGGCTCGAGCATCATCGCGAGGGTGCGTCCCTGCGCATCGCGCAACAACAGGCGCTCGCCGTCGGTGTCCCACGCCCGAGTGTGCTCGAGTGCCTGAAGAAAGGCCGCCTCTTGCCCCATTTTCAGCTCCGAGCAGCTCTTGCGGGTCACGGCGATCGCGCCATAGCCGTCATCGTTCAGCGGGCGCCGGTACTGGTTGCAGCCGGCGACCCCGCTGAGATTTCCCTCGGCGTCGACCACCAGATCGGTGATCGACGGGTCGATGCTTTCCAGGCCGGCGACATTCGCCAGTCGCCAGTGCGTGTCAGTGGGCGGGGTGGGGGCGGCATGCGCCAACGGGGTGAGCAGACCGGCCGCCAGGCCGAAGGCGAGGGCGCGGATGGCGCGGGTTGGAAAAAGGCTTCCCATGGGACGTGACTCCTTGTCGAGGGGTAAGTGGTTGCGTGTCGAAATGGGGGCTAGCGCTGTTGCGACTTGATGAAATCGTCTAGGGCAACGGCCGTTTCCCGGGGCAGTTGCCGCTGCAGATCGGGGTGCAGCCCGCGGCCGGATTCCCCGGTGATCGGCTGGGTCCAGGTCGGCTGGGTCATCGAGCGGGGCCGGCCGAGATGATCGACCTGGAAGGCATCGGCGCTGCCCTGGGCGCGCATGATCAGCGCCGGCGGCACGTCGTGGATCTCGATGACCGTGCCGCGCTGGTCGCCGATCTGGATTTCGCGCCCGATCAGGGGTTCGAGCAGGGTGAGAATGGTGTTCATGGCATCCATCGGCCGGGCGAGCGTGCTCGCCGAAATGTACGATAGTCTGGAGAATCCGGACAACCCGCCGGTCTGCCGAGCGGCTTTCGCTCAATCCGCCGGCGCGCGGTGCGGACAGGTTAGCCCAGCCAGATCAACCCGAGGATGGTAGCAGGAGCCACCCCCAATGCGTTTCGACCTCTTGGCCAATGAGACCCTCTATCGGGGGGTTTTCTCCCTGCAGCGCTACCGGCTGCGCTTCGAGTATTTCGATGGCAGCTGGTCAGAGCCGATCGAGCGCGAGATCTTCGAGCGCGGCCATGCCGTCGCCGTGCTGCCCTATGACCCCGAGCGTGGCGAGGTGGTCCTGATCGAGCAGTTTCGTCCCGGGGCGCTGGATGCCCCGACCGGCCCGTGGCTGGCCGAGATTGTCGCCGGCATGATCGAGCCGGGCGAATCGGCCGAGGACGTCGCGCGGCGCGAGTCGGACGAGGAGGCGGGGCTTGCGATCGACGAGCTCTATCCGCTGACCCGTTACTGGGTCAGTCCGGGTGGCACCACCGAGAGCATCTACCTGTTCCTGGCCCGAGTGAACACCGCGCAGATCGACCGCGACGGCGATGGGCTGGTCGACGGGCAGTTCGGTCTCGACCACGAGCACGAGGACATCCGGGTGCGGGTGGTGCCGATCGAGCAGGCGTTGTCAGACGTCGAGGGTGGCCGGATCGTGGCGGCCGCCCCGGTGATTGCCTTGCTCTGGCTCGATCGGTTGCGGTTGCAGGGAAAGCTTTGAATGGCCGTGGTTTACCGCGGGTTCCTTACTCCGTCCGATAGGAAGGCACCGGATTTGATAGAATCCCGCGTCTTCGATTCATTGCGACCCGTCACGTGGGTCGGCCGGCCAGGCCGGCACGAAACAACGAATTTCATGATCACAAGCCGTTGAGGGTCACCCATGCTTGAAGCTTATCGCGAACACAAGGCCGACCGTGCCCAGCAGGACATCCCACCGCTGGTACTGACTGCCGAACAGACCGCCGAACTGATCGAGCTGATCAAGAACCCGCCGGCGGACGTGGAGCACGACGAGCTCAAGTACCTGCTCTCCCAGCGCGTGCCGCCGGGCGTGGACAAGGCGGCCTACGTCAAGGCCGCCTTCCTGGCCGACGTGGCCCACGGCCGTGCCGACTCCCCGTTACTTGATCGCCACGAGGCGGTCGAATTGCTGGGCACCATGATGGGTGGCTACAACGTCGATCCGTTGATCGAACTGCTCGACGACGAGACGGTCGGCGAGGATGCGGTCAAGGCGCTCTCCAAGCTGGTGATGGTCTACGACTCGTTCCGCGACGTCGAAGACAGGTACCGCGACGGCAGCGAGAACGCCGGCCGGGTGCTCGAATCCTGGGCCAACGCCGAGTGGTTCGAGGCCAAGCCGGCGCTGGAGGAGGAGATCGAGGTGATCGTCCTCAAGGTGCCGGGCGAGACCAACACCGACGATCTCTCCCCGGCCCAGGAGGCCTGGAGCCGACCGGACATCCCGTTGCACGCCCGCTCGATGCTGCAAGCGAAGATGCCCGAGGCGCTGGACACCATCAAGACGCTCAAGGAGTCGGGCCACAAGATCGCCTACGTGGGCGACGTGGTCGGTACCGGCTCCTCGCGAAAGTCCGCGATCAACTCGGTGCAGTGGCACATCGGCCGCGACATCCCGCACGTGCCCAGCAAGCGCACCGGCGGCGTGGTGCTCGGCGGCAAGATCGCGCCGATCTTCTTCAATACCGCCGAGGATTCGGGCGCCTTCCCGATCGAGTGTGACGTCGATGCGATGGAGACGGGCGACGTGCTCACCATCCGGCCCTTCAAAGGCGAGATCCTCAAGAACGGCGAGGTGATCACCACCTTCAACATGCGTCCGAGCACGCTGCCCGACGAGGTGCGTGCTGGTGGCCGTATCCCGCTGATCGTCGGCCGCGGCCTGACCGGCAAGGCGCGCGAGTCGCTCAAGATGGCGCCCTCGGATGTGTTCCTGCGTGCCGAGCAGCCGGCAGATACCGGCAAGGGTTTTACGCTGGCGCAGAAGATGGTCGGTCGGGCCTGTGGTGTCGAGGGCGTGCGCCCGGGCACCTACTGCGAGCCGAAGATGGCCACGGTGGGCAGTCAGGACACCACCGGCGCGATGACCCGCGACGAGCTCAAGGAACTGGCTTGCCTGGGCTTCTCCGCGGATCTCGTGATGCAGTCGTTCTGCCACACCGCCGCCTACCCGCGGCCGGTGGACATCGCCCTGCAGCACGAACTGCCGGAATTCATCTCCACCCGCGGCGGGGTTTCCCTGCGAGCCGGCGACGGCGTGATCCACTCTTGGCTCAACCGCATGATCCTGCCCGACACCGTCGGCACCGGCGGTGACTCGCATACCCGCTTCCCGCTGGGTATCTCGTTCCCGGCCGGTTCCGGCCTGGTGGCGTTTGCCGCCGCGCTGGGCGTGATGCCGCTGGACATGCCCGAATCGGTGCTGGTGCGCTTCAAGGGCGAAATGCGGCCGGGTATCACCCTGCGTGACTTGGTCAACGCGATTCCCTACAAGGCGATCCAGAGCGGTCAGCTGACCGTCGAGAAGAAGGGCAAGACCAACGTCTTCAACGGTCGCGTGCTCGAGATCGAGGGCCTGCCGGATCTGAAAGTGGAGCAGGCGTTCGAGTTCGCCGATGCCTCGGCCGAGCGCTCGGCCAACGGCTGCACCGTCCACCTCGGCCGCGAGCCGATCAAGGAATTCCTCAAGAGCAACATCACGCTGCTCGAGTGGATGATCAGCCAGGGCTACGAGGACAAGCGCACCTTGGGTCGCCGCATCGAGGCGATGCAGGAATGGCTCGACAACCCGGAACTGCTCGAGCCGGACGCGGATGCCGAGTACGCCGAGATCATCGAGATCGATTTGGATGAGATCACCGAGCCGCTGCTCGCCTGCCCGAACGACCCGGACGACATCAAGCCGCTCTCCGAGGTCGCCGGTGACGAGGTCCAGGAGGTGTTCATCGGTTCGTGCATGACCAACATCGGCCACTACCGCGCCGCCGGCAAGGTGCTGGAGTCCTACGGTGGCTCGGTACCGACCCGCCTGTGGATCGCGCCGCCGACCCGCATGGACCAGCACCAGCTTTCGGAAGAGGGTTACTACAACATCTTCGGCCGCGCGGGTGCCCGTATCGAGATGGCCGGCTGTTCCCTGTGCATGGGCAACCAGGCCCGCGTCGCCGATGGGGCGACGGTAATGTCGACCTCGACGCGCAACTTCCCCAACCGCATGGGCAAGGATGCGCGCGTCTACCTGGGTTCGGCCGAGCTCTCCGCGGTGACCGCGATCCTCGGCAAGCTGCCGTCGGTCGAGGAGTACCAGCAGCACGTCGCCCACCTGGCCACGATGTCGGCCGAGATCTATCGCTACCTCAATTTCAACGAGATCGAGGAGTACCAGGAAGAGGCCACCAAGGGGCTGCAGATGCTCAAGGACATCCCGGTGGTCACTGCCTGATCGGCGTTCCTCCTCTCCCCGGGTATCCCGCCCGGGGCGATGCCGGTTCTCTACCCGCCGAGCGACGCGTGACTCTCCGACCGGAGACACGCGTCGCTCGGCGGTTTTGTTTTCCGACCCCGTTGCCAGACTCCCCGTGAGTGCCAGCTACCTAGATTTTGATCGGCGAATCGTCGATATCCTGCCGCGGGGCCGGGAGGTTCCGACCTGTTCTCCGGAACAGCCGTGTTCGAGGTGGCCGGCCGGATGCGAATAACGAGCGTGAACTCGATCGTGGCGATCGCCGCGGGCGGCGAGACTGTCGAACAGTCACGCCTGTTGACCTAGAGGGGTGCCGATCGGCAACAGGGGATTACCACGGCCACCGGTGCCGTCCGAGGAGTTCACCCGGAACGGATGGCTAGAAAAGGGGCTTGTCGCTCGTATGGAAAATCACCGACCGGCTGCCTAGATTGTTGATTGGGCGCGAGAACGTCTATGCTCGTGTCCAAGTCAGGTGTAACAAGGCAGTCACGGAGGGTCTCGATGAGCAAGCGAATGACCATGGAAGTGGAGCCGGCCGGAGACCGCGCGGTCGCGACCGATTCCCGATTTGCGCAACTGTTGGCGAGGGCCGACATCCGTGTCGACGGCGACCGTCCCTGGGATATTCGCATCCGTGATCCACGGGCGGTCGATCGCATCCTTGGCTGGGGGAACCTCGGTCTGGGCGAGGCGTACATGGCCGGTTGGGTGGAGATCGATCGGGTCGACGAGTTCGTCGATCGCGTGTTGCGGGCCGAATTGACCCGTGAGGTTGGTCGATCCCCGCGCCTGTGGTGGCCTGCGGTCAAGGCGCGCCTGCTCAATTGCCAGACCCGGTCACGCTGCTGGGAAGTGGGCGAGCATCATTACGATCTCGGCAACGAGTTCTACCGCGACATGCTCGACCCACGCATGACGTACACCTGCGGGTTCTGGGGTGATGGGGCCGAGACACTGACCGAGGCCCAGGAGCACAAACTCGATATCATCTGCCGCAAGCTCGACCTCAAGTCGGGACAGCGCGTACTCGACATCGGCTGCGGCTGGGGCAGCTTCATGATCTATGCCGCCGAGCACTATGGCGTGGAGTGCGTGGGGCTGACCATTTCAAAGGAACAGGCCGCCTTTGGGCGAGATCTGGCGGGCGATCTGCCGGTGGAATTCCGCCTGATGGACTATCGGGACGTGGACGAACCCTTCGATCACGTGGTGTCGGTCGGCATGTTCGAGCATGTCGGCCACCACAACTACGATGAATACATGCAAGTCGCCCGTCGCTGCCTCAAGCCCGACGGGCTTTTCCTGCTGCACACGATCGGTACCAACCGCGAGGGCTCGCCGCCGGATCCGTGGACCAGCAAATACATCTTCCCCAATGGCGAGCTTCCGGCCATGCAGCAGGTGATCGATGCCTGCGAAGGGCGTTTCGTGGTCGAGGACATGCACAATTTCGGCGCCGATTACGATCACACCCTGATGGCGTGGCACGAGAATTTCGAGCAAGCGTGGCCGAAGTGGCGCGAGGTGTATGGCGAGACGTTCGGTCGGATGTGGAAGTACTACCTGCAGTCCTGCGCCGGCGGTTTTCGCGCCCGCCAGATCCAGTTGTGGCAGTTCGTGCTGTCGCCGACCGGGGCTCGCGGCGGCTATCGCCGTCCGGTATGAGCCCGCGCGCCGGCGATACCAATCCGCTTGTCGTCGGCTTCAGCCCCAACATCGTAGCGGTTACCCATTCCGCGCCCCGATAACGACCATGGCGACCAGCAACGCCAGGATCAGGCCGATGGCGATGGCCAGGTCGCGCCAGTAGCGCCAGTCCTCGCGCGGGTGGCGCGAAAACGACCAGCCGCGCCGGCGGGGCGGGAGTGTCGGGGGGCGGGTGGTCGTCCGGCGCTCGGCGGGGCGCTTGTGTCGGCGGCGCAGCGCGAGCAGGAGCATGGCAACAGCCACCAGGACGATTAGTAACAAGTCCATAACGCCCCTTTAGTGCCCGTCGCCGTGTTCTTCGGGGCCGCCTAGGTCCTCGAGGCGCACCCGGTAGGCCTCTTCCAGTGAGGTGATCCCGGCACGCGCCATTTCCAGCGCGTGTCGAGTGAGTGTGCGCATCCCCTTGTCGACGGCCAACTGGCGGAGTTCCTCAGTGGTGATGCCCCGGGCGATGTGGTTGGCCATGTCGCGGTCGACCACGATCAACTCGTAGGCCATGGTGCGACCGACGTAACCGGTCTGGTCGCAATGATCACAGCCGGTCGGGTGCCAGAAGGCCTCGTTGTCGTCCACGCCCATGGTTTCGCGCACCAGCGGTTCGGGTTGGTGCTTTTCCTTGCAGTGCGAGCAGAGAATGCGCACCAGGCGTTGGGCGAGCACGCCCATGATCGTGGAGCTGACCAGGTACGGGGCGACGCCCATGTCGACCAGGCGGGTGACCGCGCTGGAGGCGTCGTTGGTGTGCAGCGTGGAGAACACCAGGTGCCCCGTGAGGGCGGCCTTGACCCCGCTTTCGGCGGTTTCCAGATCACGCATTTCGCCGATCATGATCACGTCCGGGTCGTGGCGCAGGATGTTGCGCAGCGCCCGGCCGAAGGTGTAGCCGATCCCGGCATGCACCTGGACCTGGTCGATGCCGTCCATGTCGTACTCGACTGGGTCCTCGACCGTGATGATGTGCGGGTCGCCGGCCTTCACTTCCTGGAGAAGAGAGTAGAGCGTGGTGGTCTTGCCCGACCCGGTCGGACCGGTCACCAGGATCATGCCCTGGGCCCGGGCGATCAGGTTGCGGATGATGCGTTCGTCGGACTTTGAGAGCCCCAGCGCGTCCAGGGGCTGGAGGCCCTTGTTCTTGTTCAGGATGCGGATGACCACGCTCTCGCCGTTGAAGGTCGGCATGACCGAGATGCGCAGATCCACTTCCTGCTTGCCCATGTGCACGCGCGCGCGGCCATCCTGGGGCAGGCGGTGTTCGGCGATGTTCATCCGGCCGAGGATCTTGATGCGCGCGACCACCGCCGCCAGATGGGCCTTCTCGATCGAGCGGATCGTCTGCAACGTGCCGTCGAGACGGAACCGGACCAGCACGTCGTCACGTCGCGGCAGGAAATGGATGTCCGAGGCCCCGCGGCTGATCGCCTGCATCAGCAGGGTATTGACAATCTTGACCACGGGCGGGCTGGTGGCCTCGTTCTCGATCTCCTGCTCGGGAACCGGCCCCGGCTCCTCGCCCTCGTGGCGTAGCAAGGGTTCGCGATCATCGTCGATCGTCCCGACCCCATAGGCACGGTTGATCGCGCTGGCAATCTGGTGGGCCGTGGCGAGCACCGGCTCGATGCCCAGACCCGTGTAGAAGCGCAATATCGACAGCAGTTCCTGGTCGGTAGGCCGGGCCGAGGCCACCACCAGCACGGAATTCCGGCGGGCCAGTGGCAGGACGTTGAGGCGCAGGGCCATCTCGTAGGGGATCTGTGCGGCAACATCCGACGGTGGCACGAAGGCTCCGAGATTGACCTGCGGGATGCCAAGCTGCGCGCAGAGCGCCTGTTCGAGCTGTTCGGGCGAGATGATCTTGCGTTCGACCAGCCAGTCACCCAGGTGGGTTGCCGGGTGGTGTCGCAACGACTCCAGCGCACCCTCGAGCGCCTCGCGACTCAGCACGCCGTGCTGCACCAGTACCTCGCCCAGGCGCTGGACCCGCGCGTTGCGCGCCGAATGCAGTGCTTCGTTGATGTCCGTCTCGCTGCCGATGCGCATTACCGGCATGGCCGGGGCCGTTTCCGTCATCGTTGGTCCTCGTTACGTGATGGTCGAATCATCGCATACCGCCCGCCATATCCGCAGGCCCCGATTCCCAGCGTGGTAGGCTGCGGTCCCCTTTGTCTACCCGTACAAACCCGGTCCGTCCATGAGCGAAAACCAGCCATTCTGGCGCCACAAGCGTCTCACCGAGATGACCCCAACCGAATGGGAATCGCTTTGCGATGGTTGCGCCAAGTGCTGCCTGGAAAAGGTGGAAGACGAGGGCGGCGACGTCTATTACACCGACGTGGCCTGTCACCTGCTGGACGCCGGCACCTGCCAGTGCAGCGATTACCTCAACCGCCAGACCCGGGTGCCCGGATGCGTCTGGTTACGCCCCGAGGACGTCGAGGAGTTCGACTGGCTGCCGCCGACCTGCGCCTACCGGCGTATTGCCGAGGGGCGCGACCTGCCACCGTGGCACCCGCTGCTCACCGGTGATCCCAGCAGCACCATGAAAAGTGGCTACTCGGTTACCGGTCGGGCCGTGATCGCCAAGACTGCCGACCGCGAATCGATCGACTGGGAGACCCACATCGTCGACTGGCCACTCGAAGAGAGCGACTAGCCGACCAACTCAATCCAGCCGGATCATCCGCAGCCGCAACGCATTGCCGATCACGCTCACCGAGGAGAATGACATCGCGGCCGCCGCGATGATCGGCGAAAGCAATATGCCGAAGAACGGGTAGAGCAGGCCGGCGGCGATCGGGATGCCCGCCGTGTTGTAGGCGAAGGCAAAAAACAGGTTCTGGCGGATGTTGCGCATGGTGGCCCTCGACAGGCGGTGGGCCTGCACCAGCCCGTCGAGGTCGCCGCGCAGCAGCGTGATCCCGGCGCTCTCGATGGCCACGTCCGTGCCGCTGCCCATGGCAATGCCCACGTCGGCGGCGGCCAGGGCCGGGGCATCGTTCACCCCGTCGCCGGCCATGGCGACCACGCGCCCCTCGGCACGCATTTGTTCGACCACCTCGCTCTTGCCCTCCGGGAGTACCCCGGCGCGCACCTGATCGATGCCGATCTGCCGGGCGACGGCGTGGGCGGTCGCCTCGGAATCCCCGGTGAGCATCACCACCTCGAGTCCCGCTTCCTGCAGGCGGGCAATCGCATCGGCGGTCGATTGACGAATCGGGTCGGCGATCGCCAGTAGGCCGGTGGCCTTGCCGTCGATCGCGACGAAAATCACCGTCGCTCCCTCCTCGCGCCACGACTCTGCCGTGTCCGCCAACGATTCCGTGCCAACGCCGTGGTCGTCCATCAGGCGCTGGTTGCCCACCAGCAGGGATTGACCATCGACTTGGCCGGTTACGCCCTTGCCATTCTCGGCATCGAAGTCGTCGGCACCCGGCAGGTCCAGTTGTCGTTCGCGGGCCTCGGCGACGATCGCCTCGGCCAGCGGGTGTTCGCTGCCTTGTTCCAGTGCGGCAACCCGACGCAACAGCTCGTCTTCATCAATGGAGCCGGTTGCCTGGATGCGGGTCACGCGCGGGCGGCCCTCGGTGAGCGTCCCGGTCTTGTCGATCACCACCGTGTCGACCTGTTCAAAACGTTGCAGGGATTCGGCATCACGAATCAATACCCCGGCACGCGCGCCACGACCGACGCCCACCATGATCGACATCGGGGTGGCCAGGCCCAGGGCACAGGGACAGGCGATGATCAACACGCTGACCGCCGCGATCAGGGCATAGGCCATGGGCGGCTCGGGACCGACCACCGACCAGATGATGAAGGCAACCACCGCCGCGGCGATGACGCTGGGCACGAACCAGGCGGCCACGCGGTCGGCCAGCCCCTGGATTGGGGCACGGCTGCGCTGGGCCTTGGCCACCATCTGCACGATGCGCGAGAGCATCGTGTCGCGCCCGACCTTGTCGGCGCGCATGACGAAACTGCCTTGACCGTTGATGCTGCCGCCAATGACGGTGTCGCCCGGCTTTCGGGTGACCGCCATCGGCTCGCCGGTGATCATCGACTCGTCGATATTGGAACGCCCCTCCAGGATCTCGCCGTCCAGCGGGACGCGATCGCCGGGACGTACGCGCAGGCGATCGCCGATCTCGACCTCGTCCAGCGAGACATCCTCTTCCTGTCCGTCCTTGATGCGGCGGGCCGTGGTCGGCGCCAGGTCGAGCAAGGCGCGAATTGCCCCGGAGGTCTTCTCGCGGGCGCGCAGTTCGAGGACCTGGCCCAGCAGGACCAGCACCGTGATCATCGCCGCGGCCTCGAAATAGACGGCAACCGAGCCGTCGGCCTGCCGGAACGCCGCTGGGAAGATGCCGGGGGCGGCGGTGGCGACCAGGCTGTAGGCCCAGGCCACACCGGTCCCCAGCGCGATCAGGGTGAACATGTTGAGCTGACGGTCGACCACGGAGCGCCAGCCCCGCACGAAGAACGGCTTGCCGGCCCCCAGGACCACTGGCGTGGCCAGCAGTAACTGAATCCAGTGGTTCACCTGGGGCGCAATCCACTGGTCGATGCCGAGGAAATGCCCGCCCATGGCCATGAGGAACAGCGGCAGGGCCAGCAGCGCGCCGATCCAGAACCGCCGGGTCATGTCGATCAGTTCCGGGTTGGGGCCGTCGTCGCGGCTGACGGTCTCCGGCTCCAGCGCCATGCCGCAGATCGGACAGCTTCCTGGTCCCTGCTGGCGGATCTCGGGGTGCATCGGGCAGGTGTAGATTGCCTCGGGATCCGCCGGGGCGGTCGCCTCGTCCGACGGGTTGTCGTCGGACAGGTAGCGCTCGGGGTCGTCGTCGAACCGCTCCCGGCAGTGGGCCGAGCAGAAATGGAACGTCTCGCCTTGGTAGTCGCTGTGGTGTTCGCTTTTGGCCGGATCGACCTGCATGCCACAGACCGGGTCGGTGACGTGCTGCGTGGTATCGGTCGTCGGCTGAGTCATTAGGTCGGACCTCGAACGGGGTGGAGACAGATGTCTCGTTGGAGCCTAGACCTCAATCGGAGTGGGCGACTAACTGGTTGGTCGAGCGGTGAGGTGAGACTCAGCGCTTGAGCTTGTCCTTGAGGCACTCCATGAGCAGGGTCTCGTCCGGCGGGCCACCATTCTGCTGGGCCTGCCAGAGGGCCTCGCCGAGGCAGTCGATCATCTCGTGTTCGGCCTCGAGCGGGTCGGCTTTCTTCAGGGACAGTTCCGAATGCACCGAGCGGATGCCGGCGGGCCGGTCGGTCTGCACCATCTCGCGCAGGGACAGGTGCATGCTCATGTGCAGGAAGGGATTGGTCACGCCCATCTCCGGCGGCCAGTCGGCCTCCAGGGCGAACTCGGGCTGGTCGAGCAGCGAGTGATATTCGGGGTGATCACGAATCACGTCGAAGAGCATCTGCTCAATCGGCGCCAGCGGCTTTTTCTGTTTGCCCTTGGTCCAGGCATCGATGAAGGGCTGGCGCATCTTGCGACGGTCGCTGGAGTACATGGACGGCTCAACTGTCGGTGGGTTCGGTGGCGTAGCGGGCGATGAGCTCGGGGCTGCATGCCTCGGTCTTGTAGCGATAATCGCACAGGTCGCAGACGATGCAGGCGCCGCAATCGGGTTTGCGCGCTTTACAGACGTAGCGGCCATGCAGGATCAGCCAGTGATGGGCATCGAGCTGGTATTCCTTCGGGATGACCTTGAGTAGCTTGTCTTCGACGGCGCGCACCGTCTTGCCCTTGGCCAGCCCCGTGCGGTTGGCGACGCGAAAGATGTGCGTGTCGACCGCCATGGTCGGCTGGCGGGAGACGGTGTTCAAGACCACGTTGGCGGTCTTGCGGCCGACACCGGGCAACGCCTCGAGGGCCTCGCGATTGGCGGGCACCTCGCCGCCGTGGTTGTCGATCAGCTGTTGGCAAAGGGCGTAGACGTTCTTGGCCTTGGTCTTGTACAGGCCGATGGTCCGGATTGACTCGGTGAGCGCATCGAGCCCGAGATCGAGAATGGCCTGCGGTGTGTTGGCACGTTGGAACAGGGGGCGGGTCGCCTTGTTCACGCCGGCATCGGTCGCCTGGGCGGACAACACCACGGCCACCAGCAGTTCGAAGGCCGAGTTGTACTCGAGCTCGGTGGTCGGCTCGGGGCGTTGCCGCTGGAAACGGGCGAACATCTCGCGGCGGGTGCGGGGATTCATGCGGTCCGGTCACTCGGGAATCGGGTGGTGGGCTGCATGATAAACTCCGCGCCTTCGCCAAAAAACCACCAGACGGACTCGCGTCCGGGAGAATCGAAACGTGGAGAAGTCATCGGGAGTCGGGCCATTGGGAACCGTCGGGGCCGTATGGGGCGTGCTCGGCCTGTGCGCGCTGCTGCTCTGGGCGGTCTACCGCCTATCCTTCTACGCCATCGAGGCCTGGGCGGAACCTTGGGCCTGGTGGCACTGGGTGTTCTTTGCCGGCTGGATGGTTTTCATGCTCTACAGCGAGGGTTACAAGGGCTTTCAGAAAGGGTTCTCGCCGCGGGTGGTCGCCCGGGCGGTCCACCTGTCGCGTCATCCGGTCGCCTGGCATGTGCTGCTCGCGCCCCTGTACTGCATGGGATACATCCACGCGACCAAGAAACGCCGCATCGTTGCCCTGTCGGTGACTGCCGGCGTGGTCATGCTGGTGCTGCTGGTCAGCCGGCTGCCCCAGCCGTGGCACGGGATCGTGGATATGGGCGTCGTCGCCGGGCTTGGCTATGGCCTGATCGCGATTCTGGCCTTTATCTTGAAGGCGCTGTTGGGGCGACCGCTCGACTGGCCCACGGACGTCCCTGAAAGCGAGTCCCTTGTGGGGCAGGGCTGACCCAGATGACGGGATCGAACCACGAGCGCAATCGACTCTCGCGGGTGGTCACCCGCAGTGGAGACCATGGCGAGACCGGGCTGGCCGATGGCCGGCGTCTGGCCAAGGACACCGCCACCATCGAGCTGCTGGGTGAACTCGACGAGCTCAATGCCCGCCTGGGAAGCCTGAGCGTTTCGCTGACGGGCGAGCCGGACAAGCTGGCGTTTGTCCGCGAGCAGCAGCAGGCCGTCTTTGATCTGGGTGGGTTTGTGGCGATGGGGGCGATGGCCGTGGCGAGCCAGTTGCCTTCGCTCGAGCGTCTGGATGCCTGGATCGAGGCCGGCAATCGCGACCTGCCGCCGCTCAAGGAATTCATCCTGCCGGGCGGTACCGAGGCGATGGCGCGCGCGCACCTGGTGAGGACGGCGACTCGTCGTGCCGAACGCCTGGCCTGGTCCTGGTGCCAGGAAGGGGGCGACGCTAGCGAACGTGCCCCGTTGGCTACCTACCTGAACCGGCTTTCGGATGCGTGGTTCGTGTTCGCTCGCCTACTCGATCGCGACGGCCAGCACACGGTCTACTGGCGCGGCTCAGCCGCCTCGGACTGAGTCGCGTCGTCCGACCGCTCTGATGCCGGTTGGGTTGCCGCCAGCGTCGCCTCGCCCATGTCTTCCTCCCATTGCCGGCGGTGCTCGGCAAACCGCTGCAGTGCTGGGATGGCTTTCACCAGTTGCGCGGGAAAGTGGGGTGAGCTGCCTTCGATTGCTTCTTCCACCGCCGCCAGGGTGATGCGCTCGCCGGGCCGTGCCGGCAGGAAGCAGGTGGTGTCGCTCGGCTCGCTGATGCGCAACAGGTTGGCCTCCACCAGCTTTTCCAGCAATGGGTCGATCCAAACGGGTGCCAGTTCCCGATAGTGTTCTACCCGCTCGGCCAGTTGATCGCGGTCCGGCGGCAGTTTGCCGGCCTCGAAGCGGCGCTCGATCTCGTCGAGGAGCACGATGCCCGCCGCCAATCGCGTTCCCGGGTGAACCGGCTCGGGTTTCCCCAGTGTCAGTCGATCGCTGTGCTGCCACGCATAGCTGATGCCCGCGCCGATCAGCACGATCATCCAGGCAATCTGCAACCAGATCAGAAAGAGCACCAGCGAGGCGAAGGCCGAATACACGGCGGTGTAAGCGGTCGATCCGGCAATCAGTCCGCCGAACACGAAGCCTAGTAGGCTCCACAGGACAGCGGCCACCAGCCCGCCCACCAGCGCCGAGCTGAGGCGCACCCGCGTATTGGGGATGAACAGGTAAAGAAAGGCGAACGCCCCGGTCCAGATGGCCAGCGGAACGAGATACCCGAGCCACTTGAGCAGGGTGGCCAGCACCGAGAGCTCGGCGAACTCGCGAACGCCAGGGGCGGCAAACAGGGTGGCCGTCAGGCTGCTGGCGGCGATTACCAGCACCGGGCCGACCATGAGGACCGAGAGATAGTTGGCGAAACGGGCCGACATCGATCGCAGCTGGTGCACGTTCCAGATGCGGTTGAAGACCCGTTCGATCTTCTGCATCAGGGCGATGACCGTGAAGAAGAGCAGGGCGATGCCGACGGCACCGAGGATACCGACCCGGATATTCTCCACGAAATCGAGCAGGCGCAGCGTCAGTTCGTCCGCGGCCTCGCCCAGCGGCGCCATCAGCGAGAGCAGGAACGGCTCGACCACCGAGGCCGAGCCGAAGGCCTTGAGCACCGAGAACGCCACCGCCAATAGCGGCACCATCGACAGCAGCGTGGTGTAGGAGAGGCTCATTGCGTTGAGTTGCAGATCCCCGCGCGAGGCCGAGAACAACACACTCAAGATGGCGCGGATCAGTCGCTGGGCGTTTCGGCCGAAATGACTGGTCGGGCGCTCATGCCAGATCCAGCGTTTGGCCGAGTGGAACCATTGGCGGGGCGTGAAGGGAATCATCGAATCAGCCGGGTCCTTCGCGTGGCGTGGGTGGAGTGTGCGGCGGGCGGGGTGAGGTTTCGGCCAGCGGCCTGTGTCCGCGGCAGTTCGGCGCCTGCCCCGGGCGTAACCGTCCGGGCGTCGTTGGCATGCCGCGCCGGATCAATGCGTGTGGCGCTGGCTGCGTTATCATGCTCGACCCGGCGCCATCGTGACGCCGTTGCCGCTACGGCCTTATCGTTCGAGGGAGCTTAGCACCAGATGGAAACCACAACGACGCTCACCGACACGCCCGAGGTCCCGGTCGTCCTGGCCATTGCCGGACATGACCCCAGTGGTGGGGCCGGCATCCATGCCGACATCGAGGCAATCGTCAGTCAGGGCGTGCATCCGACCACGGTGATCACCGCGTTGACCGTGCAGGACACGGTCAACGTGCACGGCTTCGTCCCCAGCGATCCGAAGCTCGTCATCGACCAGGCCCTGGCGGTGCTCAAGGACATGCCGGTCGGCGCGATCAAGATCGGCATGCTCGGCACCGTCGAACTGGTCGAGGCGGTCGCCTCGGTGTTGGCTCGCTACCCGGATATTCCGGTGGTGCTCGACCCGGTGCTGGTCGCCGGCGGTGGCGGTTCGCTGGCCGAGAATGCGGTCGCGGCGGCAATCGTCGAACACCTGTTCCCGCGGGCCACCATCGTCACGCCCAATGCCCACGAGGCGCGGGTATTGGCGCCGAATGCGGCCAACCGTGATGAGCGCGGCCAGATGCTCTCGGCGCTCGGGGCGGAATACGTCCTGCTTAAGGGCGGCGACGAGCCGGGCGAGAAGGTGGAAAACTGGCTCTACGGCGTCGAACCGCCACGGCGTTTCGTCTACGAGCGACTGGCTGGCCAGTTCCACGGCTCGGGCTGCACCCTGTCCTCGGCCATCGCCGGGCTGATCGCCCAGGGCAGTGACCCGGTCAATGCCGTGCATGAAGGGCTCGAATACACCCACCAGACCCTGATGCACGCGGCGGCCATCGGCCGCGGCCAGCTGATCCCCCACCGGCTATTCTGGGCCGACGATGAGGGTGGGACGGACATGAACGACGAACCGCCCGGCTCATCACGGGTGCACTGAACGCCGACAAAGAGGGTTTAATGGACAACGTTCGCCCCAGCACTGACATGATGCTGCGACAGCTCGACCAGATTGCCCACGAGATGCAGCAGGCCGGTCTCTGGTCTGATCAGCGACCCAGCGAGCAGGCCTTGGCCAGCCCCCATCCGTTCTGCTTTGATACCTTGGCGTTCGAGGAGTGGCTGCAGTGGAAATTCCTGCCGCAGATGAGTGAGCTGCTCGACCGGTTTGGCACGCCACCGGAAAACTGCTCGATGGCACCGCTGGCCGAGCATCAATTTGCCGAACTCGAGGAAGAGACCGACCGCCTGCTGGCGGCGATCGCCGAGTTCGACAACCTGGCCTGGCATTTTTTCAACGCCCGCTGACGGCGGGCTCGATCGACAAGACCGGATATCCCATGACCGATCCGCACCGCCCCGATCCCGACTGGTCGCTCGCGACCCAGGCCATCCGCGTCGGTCACCATCCGACCCCGGAGCGTGAACACGGCGAGCCGATCTTCACCACCTCGAGTTTTACCTTCGAGTCGGCCGAGCAGGCCGCGGCGCGCTTCGCCGGCGACGAGCCGGGCAACATCTACGCCCGCTTCACCAACCCGACTACGCGCATCTTCGAAGAGCGCCTGGCGGCGATGGAAGGGGGCGAGGACTGTGTCGCCACCGCCTCGGGCATGGCCGCGATCCTGACCACCTTCATGGCGCTGTGCGAGGCCGGCGACGAGGTGGTGGTCGCCCGCCAGGTCTTCGGCACGACCAAGGTGCTGTTCGACAAGTACCTGGCCAAGTTCGGCCTGGTGGTGCACTGGGTGGACCTGACCGATTGGTCTCAGTGGGAGGCCGCCGTCAACAAGCGCACGCGCCTGCTGTTTATCGAGACGCCCTCGAATCCCTTGACCGAGGTGGCCGACATCCGCCAGCTGGCGGACCTGGCCCATGCATTTGAGGCGGCGCTGGTGGTGGACAACTGTTTCTGCACGCCGGCTTTGCAGCGGCCGCTGAGCCTTGGGGCGGATATCGTGATTCACTCGGCAACCAAGTTCCTCGACGGGCAGGGGCGCGCCATCGGCGGCGCCGTGGTGGGTGACGCCGAGCGGGTGGGCAAGGAGGTGCGTGGCTTCCTGCGTACCTGCGGGCCGACCATGGCGCCATTCAATGCCTGGATCTTCGCCAAGGGCCTGGAGACCTTGAACCTGCGCATGGAGGCCCACAGCCGCCATGCCCGCGAGGTGGCCGACTGGCTGGTGGCCCACGAGAGGGTCGCGAAGGTGCATTTCCCGGGACTCGCTGACCACCCACAGGCGAAAATCATCGCCAAGCAGCAGTCCGGCCCGGGGGCGATCGTCTCGTTCGTGGTCGAGGGTGGGCGCGAGAAGGCCTGGGAGGTGATCAACCGCACTCGGATGCTCTCGATCACCGCCAACCTCGGCGATACAAAGACCACCATCACCCATCCGGCGAGCACCACGCACGGTCGATTGAGCCCCGAGGCACGCGCCGAGGCGGGGATCGATGAGGGATTGATTCGCCTGTCGGTGGGACTCGAGGATCCGCAGGACATTATCGCCGACCTGGCGCGCGGGCTGGGCGATGCCATCGATTGAGGGCGGGCGCTCCCGCGGTCTACCGCACCTGCACCAGATCGCCGCGCTCGACCGATCGATTTCCCTGGTAACGCACCGTGGCGTCGTTTTCGCCCAGGAAGATGACCCGGACCTCGCCCAGGTTCATCGGTTCGCGCACCGGGCCGGCAGTGATTTCCATGACAGGACGAGTCAAGAGATTGACGCCGAGCGAGTCGGTCGGTACGCCCGGTTCGACGACGATCAAGCGATCGTCGGCGGCCAGCCCGTCGGCTCGTCCAAGATCGATCCGCAGGTCGGTGCCGCCGCCGCGACTTTCGGTGGACAGCACCCGCCCGACCAGCGGCCGGCATTCCAGCGTGTCGAGCACGTGTTGCGCCACCGTCTCGATCGCGGCATCCAGCGACTGACCCCAATCGCTTTCCCAGAAACGGGTCGAGTCCGCGGCGATCTCGGGCGAGAACGGTTTGCCGTCGGTGGTGGACAGGTCAATCCGCCAGGTATCCAGCCGCGCGCCCCGGGCGCCATCGTCCAGGGTGGCAGTAAGCTGTCCGCCGCGAGGCTCGTAACGATCGGGCAGCAGAACGATGCCCGAGGGGCGGCCCTCGGTGCCAACGTCGCTCGCCACCAGTCGCAGGAAGTAGGGCGCACCATGGCGGGAGAACCCGTCCATCGCGGGCTCCAGCCCCTCGCTTCGGGTCGGCGGAGTGATGTCGACCACCTGCTGTCCGGCCGCTTCCAGTCGGCTCGCTAGCCGGTCGGCGAGAGCCGCTGGAAGCCCCCTGACGTCCCCGGGCTCGTGGGTGAGTCGGGCCTCGGTCATGACCAGCCGGTGATTGGCTTGGCAATGGTCGGAGTCGGTTGCCGGCGCGGCGGTTGTCGCGATCGGCAGGAGTAGGGCAGCGAATGCCAACCAGGTCGTGTGGCGCGTGACGGGGTGTCCGGTCATGGGTGGTCTCGGCATTGGGAGCATGGTAATCAGTGATCGTGGGTGTTCAGCGTATCTCTGGAAGCACGAGATGTGCCATCGCTCCTTTTCGCGGTCCCGGTTCGGTGATCGGGCAATCGGTCGAATGGCTGCTTGAGTCGATTGGGGCGAAGAGAATGGGAAAATACCTGCGATCAATACCCGGGCTATACCGGGGTGACTCGAGTCGGGAGGACTGATATGTCGGGGAACGGCGCCTGGAATCGTGTTTTCGAATGGGGCTGGTTGCCACTGTTCCTGGTGGTGATGACCGTCGCGCTGCTGACGCGACCGCTGATGCCGGTCGACGAGACGCGCTACCTCGGCGTCGCCTGGGAGATGTGGCAGTCGGGCTCGTGGGTCGTGCCGTTGCTCAACGGCGAGCCCTACAGTCACAAGCCGCCGCTGTTGTTCTGGCTGATCCACGCTGGTTGGGCGGTGTTCGGCGTCAACGAGATCACGCCGCGGCTCGTCGGCCCGGCCTTCGCGCTGGGCAGCCTGTTCCTGATCCGCGCCGTTGCCCGTCGGTTGTTCCCGACTCGGCCGGTCATTGCCAGTCTGGCGCCCTGGATTCTCGCCGGGACGATCTACTGGCTGGGTTTCGCCACCATGACGATGTTCGATCAGCTGGTGGTCTTCTTCGTCCTGCTCGGCATTTTCGGCCTGCTTGAACTGGGACAGGGCCGTCGTCGCGGCTGGTTGTGGCTGTTTCTGGGGACGGCGCTGGGGGTGCTTGCCAAGGGGCCGTTTGCCCTGATCTACCTGGTGCCACTAACGGTTGTCGCCCCCTGGTGGGCCGGGGTGGGGGTGTCCTGGCGCTGGTTCTTCCAGGCCGGCGCGGTCGGGTTCCTCGGCTCCTGCGTGGCGCTCGGTTGGGCGCTCTGGGCGGCCCAATTGGGTGGGCCCGCCTACGCCGAGGCAATACTCTGGGGGCAGATGGCCGGGCGGGCCGTGGACGCCTTCGATCATGCCCAGCCCATCTACTACTACGTGTGGGTGCTGCCGCTGCTGTTTCTGCCGTGGACACTGATCCTGCCCGGGGTGCTGCGACGCGTGTGGAAGGGTCGCGGATCGGGCCAATCGGTCTGGCCCGACCCGCAGTTTGCCCGACTGATGCTGGCCTGGGTGCTGGTGCCGTTCGGTCTGTTGTCGCTCGCTTCGGGCAAGTTGCCGCACTATCTGCTGCCGGTGATCCCGGCGCTGTCACTCGCCACGGCGGCCTTGCTCGCCGGCCTGGTCGAATCGCCGCAGGCATTGCGCAGCCGGGCGGTGGCCGTCTTCTGGTGCGTGATGGGGCTGGTGCTCATCGTGCTGCCCTGGTCGACGAGTCACGGGCTGACCGCCATGCTGCCGGGTGGGGTAAGTGCCGTGGGCGTGGCGTTGCTGTTCGGTGGCGCCTGGCTGTGGGTCGCTCGTCGCGGGCCGCGGCAGTTGGTGGCGGTGGCGCTGGCCACCGGTGTCGGAATGGTCCTGCTTCACCTGGCGTTGCTGCCGTTGCGCCCGGCCTTCGACTTCAAGTCGTTCGCGACGCGGGTCGGCGAGTTGCAGCACGGCGGCCATCCGATCGCGTTTGTGGGCAGGTATCGCGACGAGTACAGTTTTTACGGCCGGCTGAGCCAGCCGGTGGTCGAGCTGGGCGGCGAGGCGGCCGCGAAGGAGTTCTGCGCCGCCTCGCCCGACGGTATCGTGGTGCGGCGCCTGCGGGGGGCGGTGCCGCCCGAGGCGCTCGTCTCGACCCAGTTTCGCAGCAAGCACGACGTGGCCCTGCCATGTTCCGCTCTCGCGTCATCGAATCGTGCCGAGGCTCCTTAAGGAACCTCGGCACGATTCGATGGCGCCTCTGGCGAGTCCCATACGGGCGGGCCGCCAAGGACCCATTTGCGGCGTTGCACTCCTTGTGAATGACCACCGCCATTCACGGCGGACTGCGCCTTGCAACTGGGCCCTTGGCGGTCCCGCAGAGGCACTATCGAATCGTACCGAGGTTCCTTAACCTCTATAATGTCCGCTTTGTCCCGGCCGGGGCGGGCCGCGCCCCGCCATCCGCGACCACGTTTCCGCTGTTCCCGAGGTATCGATGACTGTTCGCACCCGTTTCGCCCCGTCGCCCACCGGCTACCTGCACATTGGCGGCGCCCGTACGGCCCTGTTCAGTTACCTGTTCGCCCGCCGCCACGGCGGCGAGTTCGTGCTGCGCGTGGAAGACACCGACCGCGAACGGTCGAATCCCGAATCAGTCAACGCGATTCTCGAGGGCATGACCTGGCTGGGGCTGGACTACGACGAAGGTCCGTTCTACCAGACCGAGCGCATGGATCGTTACCGCGAGGTGATCGACCAGCTGCTCGTCGAGGACAAGGCCTACTACTGTTACGCCACCCGCGAGGAGCTCGACGCCCTGCGCGAGGCGCAGATGAAGCGTGGCGAGAAGCCACGCTACGACCGTCGTTATCGCGATTTCACCGGCACGCCACCGGAAGGCGTCAAGCCGGTGGTGCGTTTCAAGAACCCGCTCGATGGGCTGGTGGTGGTCGAGGATGCCATCCGCGGCCGGGTCACGTTCCGCAACGACGAGCTCGACGACCTGATCATCGCGCGCGGCGACGGCACCCCGACCTACAACCTCACGGTGGTGGTCGATGACATGGACATGCAGATCACGCATGTCGTGCGTGGTGACGATCATCTCAACAACACCCCGCGCCAGATCAACCTCTACCGGGCGTTGGGTGTCGAACCGCCGGCGTTCGCGCACCTGCCGATGATCCACGGCCCGGACGGGGCAAAGCTCTCCAAGCGCCACGGGGCGGTCAGCGTGGTGCAATACCGCCACGACGGCTTTTTGCCCGAGGCGTTACTTAATTACCTGGTACGCCTGGGCTGGTCGCACGGTGACGAGGAGATCTTCTCTCGCGCCGAGCTGGTGCAGCTGTTCGATCTCGTCGATGTCAATCATTCGGCCTCGAGCATCAACCCGGAAAAGCTGCGCTGGCTGAACCAGCACTACATGCGCGAGCTGCCGGTGGCCGACGTGGCCGCCGAACTGCGCTGGCACCTCGGCCACCTTGGCATCGACCCGGATGAGCAGGGGCCGAAGCCGACGGCGATCGTGCCGGCCTACGTCGATCGTGTGCACACGCTGGTCGAGATGGCCGAGGAGGCCCAGCCGTTCTACCAGGATGCCGTCGAACCCGACCCGAAAGCGATGGAGAAGCTGGATGCGTCGGCGGCAATGGTGGTCGACGCGCTGCTCGTTGCCCTGGAGGACGATGCCGCCTGGGAGAGCAGCGAGACGCTGGAGTCGGCGGTCAAGGGCGTGGCGAAGACCCTCGATCTCAAACTTGGCAAGGTGGGGCCGGTGCTGCGACTGGCCCTGCTGGGGCACACGTCGTCGCCGAGTTTCGGGGTGATCCTCGAGTTGATGGGCCGCGTGCGCAGCCATCAGCGCCTCAACGCCTTCCGGGAACGGATCGGTTCGTGATATGAGAATCGGGGCCATGCGACCGGCGTTACCGATCACGGTCGCATACCTGCTGTTTGCCTCCCTGTGGATATGGGTCACCCAGTGGCTCCTCGGGCGGCTGGGCGGGGCCCATTGGGAAATATCCACGGCGGGGCTCGTCTTCGGCGAGATCTTTGTGCTGGTGACCGGGGCCGTGCTCTACGTGCTGGTCGACCGCTTGACCGCCGCGCGTCAGGGCGTTGTCGATTTCGGTCCGGGACGAGTGCGGGCCCGTCAGGGGTGGCTTATCGCCATGCTGATCGCGCTGGTGCTGATCGCGGTAATGCAGATCTTTATCGCGGCGGTGGCGGCCCGGCAATACGCCCCCCTGTTGCTGGACAAGGCCCAGCGTGAAGTGGCCAACCTGGCGGCCATTCGCGCTATTGAACTGGATAACTGGATTGACGAGCGCGACCAGCAGGTCGACTCGGTGGCGCAACGACACGACTGGCTCAAGGATTGGGTCGCCCGCCTCGACGAGGGCGAGGTGGATGGATTCCCGGATGACCTGCGTCGCGGCAGCCTGATCACCCGATTTCGCTCGATCACGCTCCTGAATCCGGATCGCACCCCGCAACTGCAGACGGGCGCGACCAACGTGGTGCCACCGGATATGCAGCATTTCGACCAGGCAGCCGTCACGGGCGAGGTCCACACCGTGACTCGCTTCACCCACGGTCGAGGTGGTGCCGACCTGTTCTGGATTCTCCCGGTCTACGACGATCGCACGGCCGTTAGTCGGGGGCCGTGGTATCTCATGTTCTGGACCCGGCTGAATACCGAGAGCCTTTTGTCGGATGCCGAGGACGACGGGTTGCAGGTGCGGGCGGGCGAGGGGTTGCGCACCTTGCTGATCAATGCCCCGACCGATCCCTCCAGCGGCTCGAGCTTCTGGCCCATGTTGGTGTTGGACCCGAGGGACGCGTCCGCGACCGTCAGCGAGACACCCGCGGCGATTGTCGATCGCCTGAGGGTGGGTCTGTCGCAAACCGGGGCAACCTCGGATGCCGAAGACGGGGCCGGCGAGGGGGTTACCCGGATCGAGGGTGCCGACCGTGTCTATGCCACCGTTGCCGTGGACCGTCTGTCGGCCCGTCTGCTCGTGCTTCAGGACCGTCGCGAGGTGCTTGCGCCGGTCGATCAGCTGGAAAAATGGCTGAGCCTGACCGCCATGCTCTCGACGTTCGGCCTGTTTGCCGCGTTGCTATTTCTGTGGCGTTTCCTGCGTGGACGCTACGGTGCCCGTAGCGCCAACGTTGTTCGCGAGCGCGACTTCTGGCGCCACGCCTGGCTGGACATGCCGGCGTTGGGCCTGATCGAAATCGAGCCACGGCGATTGCATGTGATTGTCGCCAACCGGCAGGCAGCCGATTGGTTCGGTCGAGCCCGCGAAACCCTGGTGGGCACGCCGTTATTCGATCTGTTCGAACCCACTGATCCCGCCTCGCCGCTGGCCGGGGATCCCGAAACCATCTTGCCGGCCTATTTTGCCCGCGGCGCAGTCGACCGCGTGGCCCTGGAGGGTCGAGTATCGGGACAAGGCGCGGTTGGCCCGATGTGGCTGGAGTTGCGTGTACTGCGTGACAGCGAGGGGGAGCCACAGCGGATGATCGGCATGCTGCGCCCGGCGCGCGCGACCGATGACACCGCGTTGCGCGCGCAGATCGATCACCTGACGGCCCGCTGTGCGCTGTTGCCGGCGTCCGAGCGTGCGGTGCTGGGCGCGGCGCTGGCCGAGCAGCGAACGAGTCCGTTCCTCGATGTCCGCACGATTTCCCTGGCGACCGCACAGATCCACGATCGCGCGGCGCTTATCGCCTACCTGGAGGCCCACCTCCCCGAAAGCCTGCGCCATCACCAGGCGTTGTTGCGGCCGTTGGCAGATGAACTGGGCCGGGTGCTGGTCAGTGGCGAGGGACGTTGGGTTCACAGTGACGCCGGTGATTCGTTGAAGGCTGGTGGCGGTATTCCCGCGGTCATCAATGCCGTCGGACACAGCGTGGTGATGCTGCCCGAACCGATGCGCGAAGAGGGTGTGGTCGCGGTGCGTCTCTACATCAGCCAGGATCGCTGGGAGATCACGCCCGGTCTGTTTGCGGCGATCGAGCGACTCCACCATGTCTGCTGTTTTGCCGACTGAGCCGGGCACAGGCGTCTACCCAACGAAAACGCCCCGTGACGATGTGATCGTCACGGGGCGTTCGGCGTTTGGGGCGAGTGGTTCAGGCGCTATGGGGGCGGCGGTTCGTTCTCTTGCTGTGGTTTGCCGGCCGATTCATGGCGCGGATTGTCACCGGACAGTTCCCGGTGCATGCCGGCGCGCGCCATCAGCAGGGCACTGATCGGCGCGGTCAGAAACAGGAAGACCAGGATCAGGATCTCGTGGACCGAAAGGCTGCCGCGACTGGAGAAGTACACCGCCGAGGCCAGCAGGATGCTGCCCACGCCGAGGGTGGATGCCTTGGTTGGGCCGTGCAGGCGCATGAAAAAGCTCGGCAGCTTGGCGAGGGCCAACGAGCCGAGCAGCACGAAAGCGGCGCCAAACAGGATCAGAAAGCTGACGATGAGTTCGAAAAGCATGACGGGCCTCCGGGCTATTCGACGATGTCGCCGCGAATCAGGTACTTGCTCAACGCCACCGTGGTGATGAAGCCCAAAACGGCGATCAGCAGCGCGGCCTCGAAGTTGATCGAGGTCTCGAACCAGATACCCAGCGCGATCAGTAGCGCGATGCCGTTGATCGACATCGTGTCGAGGGCGAGCACGCGGTCGGTCTGATCCGGTCCCTTGAACAGCCGGTAGGTCGTCAGGCCCATCGCGATGACGATCAGGATCAGGGCAATGCCGAGACTGACGTGAATCATGATTCTGTTCCTGGGTTGGATGATGGACTCGCTGCGGGGTTGGTCGTTTGGCCGAATACCCGCATCAGGCGTGATTCGTAGCGCTGCTTGATCTCGGCGATTTCCTCGCTTAGGTCATCGGCGTGCAACGCATGCACCCACAGGCGGCTTTGATCCGGGCTGATCCGGCAGGAAACCGTACCCGGCGTGAGCGTGATGGTCGCTGCGAGGATGCTCACCGGCAACGGCCCCTGCAGGTCGAGTTCCATCTCGAACAGTTGCGAGCGCAACGCGCGGTTGGGGCCAAGTACCTGGCGGGCGACCACGAAATTGGCGCGGATGATGTCGACCACCACGATGCCCAGATAGCCCAGCAGCGCGACGGGGCTTTTTACCCCGGCGCGGATCTCCCAGAAGCGATGCGTGATCCAGGGGATCACCAGGGCGACGATGGCGCCCATCACGATCGAGGCCGGGTGGATGCTGTTGTTGATCACCAGCCAGCTGATCAACAGGACCAGGCTGAGCAGCGGTTGAGGCAGGATGCGACGCATTTAGTGTTTACCTCCCTCGTAATCCGGGTAATCCTGGCCGAACTTGCCCGGGGCGGTCTCCGGCAACAGGATGCCGTCAGGCATCACCGCCTCCAGGTAACCCGACGGCGTCGTGATCTGCACGGCCGTCGTCTCCAGCCACTCCGACAGCGGGTGGGCACCCACGACCATCACGGTGGCGATCGCGAGCGGTGCGATGCTCAGGGCCAGACCCGGCATGGGCGTGCGCGCGTCACGCGGGGTGGAGTGAGCCGGGTGACCCGGTGTGGCCTGCGACTGGTAGAACAGTCGGCTGCCCGTGCGCGCCAGGGCAATCACCATGATCAAGCCGCTGATCAATACTACGGCGAAGATCGGTGCCATCAGCGGGCTCTCGACCGCGGCGGCCAGGATCATCACCTTGCCGAAGAAGCCGGTCAGCGGCGGCAGGCCGGCCATGGCGATCGCGTAGGCGAAGAACAGCGACCCCACGAGAACCGCGTGCGGCATGGGCGGCGCGGCCTCGATGCCGTCGCCCGCCTCGGGGCGGTGGCGCATCAGCAGCCCGGCCAGCAGGAAGAACCCGGCGGAGAGCACCGTGGTGTGGATCCAGTAATAGAGTGCGCCGCTGATCGCGAGTTCGCGCTCCGAGCCGGTCACCAGGCCCAGGGCGATCAGGATGGTGCCCACCGAGGCCACGATCAGGTAGGCCACCTGGCGGCGGAGCGTGCGCCCGGCCACCACGCCCAGTGCCGCGAGCAGCAGGGTGATCAGGCCCAGCCACAAGAGCCAGGGGGCGATCAGGGCGGTGGTCTCGACCAGCCCGCCGATGGTATTGCCCGACAGCATGACCGAGTCGACCCGCAACACCGAGTACAGGCCCACCTTGGTCATGATCGCGAACAGGGCAGCGACCGGGATCGAGGCATAGCCGTACGCCCCCGGCAGCCAGAGGTACAACGGGAAGGCTGCCCCCTTGATCAGGAACACCACGAACAGCAGGAAGATGGCCGTCGTGACGATCGGCACCGCGTCCGGGGCGACCTCTGGCAACTTCAGCGAGATGTCGGCGAGGTTGAGGCTACCGACCGTGCCGTACAGCGCGCCCACGGCGAACAGGAACAGCGTCGAGCCGATCAGGTTGACCACCACGTAATGGAAACCCGCCCGGGTGCGCTTGCGGCCGTTGCCGTGCAGCAGCAGGCCGTAGGAGGCCAGCAGCAGCACCTCGAAGAACACGAACAGGTTGAACAGATCCCCGGTAAGAAACGCGCCGTTCAGGCCGAACAACTGCGCCTGGAACAGGGCGTGGAAGTGCGGCCCGGCGGCATCCTCGTCGCGGCGCACCGCGTAGAGCAAGGACAGCATCGCGACGATCGAGGTCAGCACCACCATCAGGCCGGACAATCGGTCGAATACCCAGACGATGCCGAACGGCGCGGCCCAGCTGCCCAGCTCGATCACCTGCGGGGTGTTGCCCTGTCCGGCCATCAGCAGGCCAACGCTGACGACCAGCAACACGGCCACGCCGGCCAGGCTGATCCCGCGCGACAACACCGGCGCACGCTGGCCGGTCATGGCGAGAATCGCCGCCAGCGCGACCGGTAGTAGAACCAGCAGGGAAATCAGGTTGGCCGTCATGCGCGCGGCTCCTTCTTGCGTTCAATCACCCGGTCGGCCTGCGGGATGTGCGTGCCATCGACGTGGTCATTGCCCAGCGCGGCGCGTGCCTTCAAGGCGAGCACGATGACGAAGGCCGTCATGGCGAACGCGATCACGATGGCGGTGAGCACCAGCGCCTGGGGCAGGGCATCGGCGGAACGCTCGGTCGCCCCCACCACGGCGGGGGCGGCGGTGTGCAGTCGGCCCATGGTGAACAGGAACAGGTTGACCCCGTAGGACATCAGGGTCAGGCCCAGGACGACCGGGAAGGTCTGGGCGCGCAGCACCAGGTACACGCCGGCCCCGGTGAGTACGCCGATGAGCAGGGAAATGGCCAGGTTGGTCATGCGTCTCTCCCCCCGCGGGTTTCGTTGCTCGCGGGGCTTGCCTCGATGGATGCGTAGTCGGGATGCTCGACCGCGTGATCGGTCAGGCGACCGAGGTTGAGCAGGATCAACATGGTCGAGCCGACCACGACCAGGAACACGCCCAGATCAAAGGCGATCGCCGAGGCGACCTCGATGTCGCCGATCACCGGCAGATCCAGGTGCGTGAACGCCGAGGTCAGGAACGGCACACCGAAGACCATGGAGACCAGCCCGGTGCCCAGCGCGATCAAAAGGCCTGCCCCGAGGATGCCGTGGATCGGCAGGTGGAGCTTGCGCTCGGCGGCCTCGATGCCGTTTGCCATGTACTGGGCGACCAGGGCGCTGGCCACGATCAGCCCGGCGATGAAGCCGCCGCCCGGCTCGTTGTGCCCGCGCAGGAACACGTAGATGCCGAACAGCAGGGTCAACGGCAGGATGATCTGCGTGAAGGTCCGCAGCATCAACGGATGCGGGTCGTCGCTCCAGGCGCGTCCGAACGGGTCGCGCCGCGAGGAGGGCAGCGACAGGTTGTGCAGCATGGCGAAGATGCCCAGCGCGGCCAGTGCCAGCACCGTGATCTCGCCGAAGGTGTCGTAGCCCCGGAAGTCGACCAGGATCACGTTGACCACGTTATGGCCCCCGCCGCCGGGCACGGAATGCTCCAGGAAATAGCCCGAGATGGTCTCGAACGGCCGGCTGATGATCGCGTAGGTCAGCGCCGCAATGCCGCCGCCGATCACCGTCGCGATCCCGGCATCACGCCAGCGGCGGGCAGGCGAAGAGAGCTTGCGGCTCTGCTGCGGCAGGTAGAACAGCGCCAGCAGCAAGAGGATCATGGTCACCACCTCGACCGACAGCTGCGTCATGGCGAGATCCGGTGCCGAGAAGCGCGCGAAGATCATCGCCACGCCCAGCCCGACCACGCTCATGGTGATCAGCGCGAACAGGCGCTGGCGGTGACCGATCACGGTAACCAGGGCGGCGACGATGATCAGCAACATGCCCAGCCAGGTCACCCAGTCGCCGCTGTCCTCGACCGTGCCGCGGTCCAGGGCCGCTTGCACACCCGGGAGACCAACGGTCTGGATGTAGCCGACCAGTCCGGCGATCAGCGAGAAGACCAGCGTGAGGATCACGATTCGGCCCAGTCGACCGTTGTCCAGCCCGCCCGTGACGCCCGATCCGGTGCGCATCAGCAGCTCTATGAGGCGGTTGTAGACCGTGCGCGCGTCGAGATGTGCCAGCGAACGGGCATGCCAGCGGAAGATCGGCGCGCGGTTCAGGTAGAGCAGCAAGCCGCCGATCAGGGCGATCGCGCTCATCAGCAGCGGCAGGTTGAAGCCGTGCCATAGCGCCAGGCTGTACTCGGGCGGCTCGGCCTGCAGCACACCGGTGACGGCCACGTGCAGCAGCGGGCCGACCACGAGCGCCGGGAGAATGCCCACGGCGAGACAAAGCACGACGAGCAGATCGATCGGGCGCTTCATCATGCCGCGTGGCTCGTGCGGCTTTTTCGGCAGGTCGCCGTCGGGCTTGCCAAAGAAGGTGTCGTGCACGAAGCGCAGGGAATAGGCCACCGACAGCAAACCACCCAGCGAGACCAGGATCGGCAGCAGCCACACCGGCCCGATGTCGCCGGCGACCCGCACCGACTCGGTGAAGAACATTTCCTTGGAGAGAAAGCCGTTGAACAGCGGCACGCCGGCCATCGCCATCGCCGCGATCATGCCCAGCGCGGCGGTGTGTGGCATGTACTTGACCAATCCGCCCAGGCGACGCATGTCGCGGGTGCCGGTCTCGTGGTCGACGATGCCGGCGACCATGAACAGGCTCGCCTTGAAGGTGGCGTGGTTGATGATGTGGAAGATGCCCGCCACGGCGGCCAGTGGCGTACCGAAACCGAACAAGAGCGTGATCAGGCCTAGGTGACTGATGGTCGAGTAGGCCAGCAGCCCCTTGAGGTCATGCCGGAAAAGCGCGGTATAGGCGCCCAGCAGGAAGGTGATCAGGCCCGCGGTGGAGACGATGATCACCCACAGCTCCGTGCCGGCCAGCGCCGGGAAGAAGCGCGCCAGCAGGAAGATGCCGGCCTTGACCATCGTCGCCGAGTGCAGGTAGGCCGACACCGGCGTCGGCGCGGCCATGGCGTTGGGCAGCCAGAAGTGGAACGGGAACTGCGCGGATTTCGTGAACACGCCCAGCAGGATCAGGATCAGTGCCGGGGCATAGAGGTCGTGGTTCTTGATCAGATCGCCGGACGCCAGCACATCGGTCAGCTCGTAGGAGCCGACGATGTGACCGAGGATCAGCACGCCGCCGAGCAGGGCCAGCCCGCCGGCCCCGGTGATCGCCAATGCCAGGCGCGCGCCGTAGCGGGCCTCCTTGCGATGCTGCCAGTAACTGATCAGCAGGAAGGAGGCCAGCGACGTGAGCTCCCAAAAGATGACCAGGTTGATCATGTTCTCGGAGAGCACCACGCCCAGCATCGAGCCCATGAACATCATCATGTAGGCGAAGAAGCGCCCCATCGAATCGTTGGGCGACAGGTAGTAGCGGGCGTAGACGACGATCAGCAGGCCGATCACCAGGATCAGCCCGGTGAACAGCAGCGACAGGCCGTCGAGGCGGAAACCGAAGGACAGCCCGGCGGCCTCGATCCAGGCATGCGAGGTGGCCACGGGCATCTGGCCGACGTGTAGAGCGACCAGCCAGGAGAAGAGCGCCAGGGCAGCCAGCGTGGCACCACCGGCCACCCAGGCAGCCGCATAACGGTTGATGCGGGCGCTCCAGGCCGCCAATGGGGCGGCCAGGAACGGCAGCAAGACGACTGCGGCCAAGAGTTCGATCGCGTTCACGAACACGGTCCTTATGCGGGTGAAATGGAGCCTGAGTCCGGGTATGGTCCGGCTGCCCGGTGGGCACAGTTAGGGAAGGTCTGCACGAATACCCAATGCCTCTGGCTTACCGGCTTGTTCGCCATCAAGGCGTCGATTCGACGGCGGGTCCAAGGCGATCCCCCGGGCCCGGCGAGAATCGGCAACACCGAGGGCGGGCAAGCCGGCAAGCTCCGTAGGGCGAGCCGCCAGGCGCTCATCTTCGGTGTCGCGAGGTTCGTCCTTGAACCTCGCCCTCCGGGCCGGTTTATACCGGCCGGATCGGCTTCCTGCCGATCCGGTTTCGCGCTTGCAAATGCCGACGGCCATTGAACTGCGCACGGCGCCTTGCATCTGAACGTCTAGCGACCCGCAGAGGCATTGGCTATTCGTGAAGACCTTCCCAGCGCAAAATCCTAGCACAGAAGTCCGTCGGGATTCCCTGTAGAGCCGCGACAGCATCGCATTTGCGCGCCGCCACTCGTGTTTATCCTGCGGGCGCGCGCGTGACGCGATCATCGGGTGTCCCTAACCGTTACCCTGGCCATGACATGGGCCGGATCGGTGGGTAAATCACGCGAGCCCGATCATAGTGATAGACTTCGCCCTTCTTGAGGAGCCTCTGCACGAATAGCAATACGACTTGGCAAGCCAGAGTGGTGCTGCAATCCGTGCAGGGGGTCCGTAATCCATCCGTGGCCCGCCGGTGCGTTCGAAGACGCGTCCGGCCCGCACAACGCCCGAACCGGGTCGATGCCGGCCGCGGCGATCAATGGCAGACCGTTTTGTCAGATAACGTGACTCCAATTCAGACCCGAATCCCCGCCGAGACCCATGGCATCTCGCTGAATGACCTGAGCGATAACGCCCGGTTCGTCCTTGAGCGCCTGCACGAGGGCGGCTTCGAGGCCTACGCCGTCGGCGGTTGCGTCCGCGACCTGTTGCGCGGCCGCAGCCCGAAGGACTTCGACGTGGTCACCGACGCGCGCCCCGAGCAGGTCAAGCGCCTGTTCAAGCGGGCGCGCATCATCGGCCGGCGTTTCAAGATCGTGCATGTGGTCTTCCGCGACGAACTGATCGAGGTGACCACCTTCCGCGGTGGCGACACCGGCGAGATCAAGCGCGCCGACGGCGGCATGATCACCCGTGACAATGTCTTCGGCAGCATTCACGAGGATGTCTGGCGGCGCGATTTCTCCTGCAACGCCCTCTACCTCGACTTCGCCTCGGGCGAGCTGATCGACTACGTCGAAGGCCTGACCGACATCCACAGCGGTCGGCTGCGCGTGATCGGCGAGCCGGAGGCGCGCTACCGCGAGGACCCGGTGCGGATGCTGCGCGCCGCGCGCTTCGCCGCCAAGCTCGGCTTTCATCTCACGCCGGACAGCGAGAAGGCGATCGCGCATTGCCGCGAGACGCTCGCCGACATTTCCCCGGCCCGCCTGTTCGACGAGACCGTCAAGCTGCTGCAAGGCGGCGCCGGGCGGCAGACGGTCCTCGAACTGCGCCGTCTGGGGCTGCTCGAGTACCTGTTCGATGGGCTGGCGACCTGGATCGAACCCAACGACCCGGCCAGCGACTGGGTGTTGATCGAACCGGTGCTCGAGGCCACCGACGAGCGGGTCGCCAAGGAACTGCCGGTCAACCCGGCCTTCCTGTTCGCCGGCCTGTTCTGGCGCATGCTGGGGCGCCACCGCGTCCAGTGGATGCACCAGCGCGTGTCGGGTGATGACGCGATGGTGCTCGCCGCCGACGAGGTGCTCGCCGTGGCCGCGCGCCGCCTGATGATCCCGCGGCGGCTGGCCGAGATCATCCGCGCGATCTGGACGCTGCAGCCGGAGCTCGAACGTCACGCGCCGGCCCCCGGTGCCCCAGGCAACAGCCAGGGCAAAGAGAAGGGAGAGGGCAAGCTCACCGACGAGCAGCGCGCACTGACCGAAGCACCGTGGTTCCGGGCGGCGGTGGATTTCCTCTGCCTGCGCTCGCGGACCAGCGAGGTCGACGAGTCGGTGTGCACCTTCTGGCGACGTCATGCCCCGGAACGCGGTAGCCGGGACGAGGTGCCGATCGAGGCATTGCAACCGTCGGATTTCGGCAAGAAGCGTCGTCGCCCCCGTCGGCGCAAGCCGGGCGGCAGGCCGAAATCCACCGGTAGTTGAGTCCGGGGGCACTGATGGTTCGGGAAATCGCGACCATCGGCCTGGGTGCCAATCTCGGTGACCCGGTCGACCAGATCGAACGGGCGGTGGAGGCCATCGACAGCCTGCCGCTGTGCGAGGTGTGCGCGGTATCCGGCCTTTACGCCAATCCGCCGATCGGCCCGCAGGACCAGCCGGACTACATCAACGCCGTCGCCGAGATCGAGACCGCTTTGGCCCCCGAGGCGCTGCTGCGGGCCCTCAAGGGCCTCGAGCGCGCGGCGGGTCGTTCTTACACGCGGCACTGGGGCGAGCGCATGCTGGACCTGGATATCCTCGCCTTCGGCGATCGCCAGATCACGTCCCCCGGACTGACGGTGCCGCACCCGGAAATCGCGCATCGGCATTTCGTACTCGCCCCGTGGCTCGAGATTCGCCCGGATGCCCGTCTGCCCGATGGCGCGCCGCTGGCCGGCTGGCTGGAAGCGGTTGCCGACCATCCGCTGCGATTTTTGCGCGCGATGCACTGGCAGCGCCGCCGTGACGAATCGAGCCCAACCGGCGGGGCGCGTCCCCGTGCCACCGACCCAACGAACTCTCGCACCAACCCCACGCGGAGATCGACATGACCCGTTCCCGATTGCGCCAGGCCAAGATCGATCGCGTTCCCATCGCCATGCTGACGGCCTACGAGGCCGGGTTTGCGCGGGTCGCGGCCGCGGCCGGGGTCGATGTGTTCCTGGTGGGCGACTCGCTCGGCATGGTGGTCCAGGGGCAGCGTGACACGCTGGCCGTCTCGGTCGACGACGTCGCCTACCACACGGCGATGGTGCGCCGGGGCGTGGGCGATGCGCTCGTGATCGCCGACATGCCGTTTCTCAGCGATGCCACCGTCGATCGGGCACTGGATGCCGCCGGCGTGCTGATGGGCGAGGGCGGGGCGGACATGGTCAAGCTCGAGGGCGGGGCCGAGAAGGCCGAGATCGTTCGCGCCCTGACCGACAGTGGCGTGCCGGTCTGCGGGCACGTGGGGCTGCTGCCCCAGCGGGTGCGCAAGCTGGGCGGCTACCGGGTGCAGGGCCGCGAGGCGGCCGATGCCCGCCGTATCCTCGAGGACGCCCAGGCCCTGGTCGCCGCCGGCATCGACCTGCTGGTGGTGGAATGCGTGCCCAGCGAACTCGGTCGCGCGCTGGCCGAGGCGGTCGACGTGCCGGTGATCGGCATTGGTGCCGGCGTCGATACCGACGGCCAGGTGCTGGTGATGCACGACATGCTGGGGCTGACCGAGAAGCCGCCGCGCTTCGTGCGCGATTTCCTGGTCGAGGGCGGGTCGATCCATGGGGCGTTCGCCGCCTACGTGGCCGCGGTGCGTGAACGGCGCTTCCCCACCGCCGAGGAAAGCTTCTGATGCAGGTGATTCGCGACATCCCCGAGTTGCGCGACTGGCGCGAGTCGGTGGCATTCGATGCCCGTCGCGTGGGGTTCGTGCCGACGATGGGCAACCTGCACGCCGGTCATCTGGCGCTGATCGACCACGCCCAGCGACGCGCCGATGCGGTGATCGTCAGCATCTTCGTCAATCCGCTGCAGTTCGAGGACCCGGACGATCTGGCGCGCTACCCACGCACCGAGGAGCACGATCTCGAACGGCTCGAGCGCGCCGGGGTCGCGGCGGTCTTCCTGCCCACCGAACCCGAGCTCTATCCCCACGGCCAGGACGAGATCGTGCGTGTCGACGCCGGCCCCCTGGGCGATCGCCTTGAAGGGGCCGCGCGTCCGGGGCATTTCACCGGCGTGGCGACCGTGGTCACCAAGCTGTTCAACCTGGTACAGCCGGACGTGGCGGTGTTCGGCGAGAAAGATGCCCAGCAGGTGGCCGTGATCCGGCGACTGGTGGCCGATCTCGACATGACCGTGGAGCTGGCGATCGAGCCGACGCATCGTGAACCCGACGGCCTGGCAATCAGTTCGCGCAACCGCTTTCTCGATGCCGAGCAACGCCGGCAGGCCCCGGCGGTGCACCGCGCCCTCAAGCGTGCCGCCGAGTCCCTGGCCGGTGGGCACACGGTGGCCGCGACCCTCGCCGGCGCCCGTCACTGGCTGAGCCAGCAGGGCTTCGCGGTCGACTACCTGGCCTACTGTGACGATGAGCGGTTCGAGGAGCAGACCCGGCTGGTCCCGCATGGGCGATTGTTGGTCGCCGCGCGACTGGGCGGGGTGCGCCTGATCGACAACCTGGCCGTGCACACCCCGCATCCGACCAGCCTCGAGAGCGATCGCTAAGGGCGCTCCCGACCCATCGTCAGTGGCCCCGATTTACGCCGGGGCGGCAATTTCGGCACAATACACGTCTGTCTCGCCGCCGTGAGCGACCGTTTCGGTCCCGGCAC
Organism: Guyparkeria halopsychrophila; assembly: GCF_044582135.1. Classification (NCBI taxonomy): domain Bacteria; kingdom Pseudomonadati; phylum Pseudomonadota; class Gammaproteobacteria; order Chromatiales; family Thioalkalibacteraceae; genus Guyparkeria; species Guyparkeria halopsychrophila. Next base: position 69,516 of record NZ_JBDODP010000015.1, read on the forward strand.
CTCAGCGAGACGGCATACCTAACTACCCGCCCAAACAGCGCAGGCGTCTATGAATCCGAACTATCTCGACTTTGAACAGCCGATCGCCGAACTCGAGGCCAAGATCCGCGAACTCCAGCTCATGGACGACGACCAGGGCCTGGACATCGACGAGGAGATCGAGCGGCTGCGCACCAAGTCGACGGACCTGACGCGTTCGATCTTCACCAACCTCGGCGCCTGGCAGGTTAACCAGTTGGCGCGCCATCCGCAGCGACCCTACCTGGCCGACTACCTCGAGCAGGTTTTCACCGATTTCCGCGAGATGCACGGCGACCGTGCCTTTGGCGACGACCCGGCAATCATCGGCGGCATGGCACGGCTCGACGGCCTGCCGGTGATGGTCATCGGTCAGCAGAAAGGCCGGGATACCAAGGAAAAGATCCGCCGCAACTTCGGCATGCCGCGCCCCGAGGGCTACCGCAAGGCCAAGCGCCTGATGGAACTGGCGGAGAAGTTCGGCCTGCCGGTGCTCACCTTCATCGACACGCCGGGCGCGTACCCCGGCATCGACGCCGAGGCGCGCGGTCAGAGCGAGGCGATCGCCCGCAACCTCTACGTGATGGCCGACCTGAAGACCCCGATCATCGTCACCGTCATCGGCGAAGGCGGCTCGGGCGGCGCACTGGCCATCGGCGTGGGCGACCACGTGATGATGCTCCAGTACAGCACCTACTCGGTGATCTCCCCGGAGGGTTGCGCGTCCATCCTCTACAAGAGCGCCGCGAAGGCTCCCGAGGCGGCCGAATCGCTCGGCATCACCGCCGATCGTCTCCGGGAGCTGGGCTTGGTCGACGAGGTGATCCCCGAGCCCTGCGGCGGTGCGCATCGCGACGTGCCGGCCATGGCGTCCTCGCTCAAGGCGAGCCTGAAAAAGGCGGTCCTCGCCCAGATCGATCGGCCCACCGAGGCGCTGCTCGAGCGTCGCTACAAGCGACTGATGAGCTACGGTGAGTACGCCGAACGCTAACCGGTCCACGCCGACCGGCCCGGACGGGATACCTCGCTCAGCCAGCCCGTCGTCGGCATCCCATGTCCTGCTCGCCAGCTCTGGCGGTCGTGATTCCCTTGGCGCGCTGGCCCGCTTGGCGCAATGGCGTGACCAGGGGTGCTTCGCGCGGCTGTCGGTCGTTCACATCGATCACGGCCTGCACCCCGACGCCCTGGACTGGGGCGAGATCGCCGGTGAACAGGCCCGGGCTCATGGCTGCCCGTTCGATGTGCGCCGGGTTACCGTCAGGCGTGCGTCGGTGGGAGCGGGACGTGGCTCGACCGAGGCGGCCGCCCGCGAGGCGCGTTACCGTGCGCTCGATGCCGCGCTGACCGAGGCCGCCTCGGACGATCCCGAGCATCCGCCCGTGCTCGTGACGGCCCACCATGCCGACGATCAGGCCGAGACCATCCTGCTGGCCCTGATGCGCGGGTCCGGCGGCCGGGGTCTATCGGGCATGTCGGCCAGGCGGTCGCGTGGGGCGTTCGCCCATTGGCGACCCTTCCTGGAAACCCCTCGCGAGGAACTCGAGGCAGTGGCCCGTGCCAGCGGATTGGGCTGGGTCGACGATCCGGCAAACGACGATCCCGGATTCGCCCGCAATCACCTGCGCCACCACGTCCTGCCTGAACTGCGGGCATTCTGGCCCGATGCCGTCGGCCGGATGCGCACCAGTGCCCAGCGATTGACGATGGAGCAAGGCCTGCTCGGCGAACTGGCCGCGATCGATGCCGACCAATCACTGGACGGGCCGACGCTCGACTGGAGCAAGGCGACGGCACTGCCGCCGCACCGCCAGTGCAACCTGCTGCGCCAGTGGCTTGCCCGCCTGGGCTGCCTGCCCCCGCCACCCGAGCGGCTGGGCGAATGGCTGGCCCAGTTGCGCACCGCCGCGGCCGACCGCCAACCCTTGCTCGAATGGCCGGGCGGCCAACTGCGGCGCTACCGCGACCAGATCCACTGGCTACCGGTCTTGCCCGAACCGACTCGACCGCTTGACTGGCCGGCTGACCAGCCTTGCCTGCGTCTCGAGGGCGAGCGTGAAATCTGCCGCCGCCCGACTCGTGGCGGTGTCGACGAGGGCACCAGCCTGCGGCACTCCACGGACGAGTGGCGCTTGCGGCCGGTTGGCGGCAGCGAACGCCTGCGTCCGGTCGAGGGGCGTCCGAGCCTACCGATCAAGCAATGGTTCCAGGATCAGGGCATCCCGCCGTGGGAACGCCCCGCGGCCATCGGGGTGGAGGTCGGCGGGCAGCTGGCCGTCGTGCTGGCTGGCGAGCATTGGCTGGTGGATATGGCGTTCCGGCCCAACCCCGACGAGCCCGCCTGGGTTTTGACCGAAGTGCGGGAGTCGAGAACCGGCTAAGCCAAGCCGGGCGCATGGTCTCGGCCAATAAGGGTGGGTTCGATTGACATCGAATCAATGGGTTGCAGCAGACTATTGATTCAGAATCTTGGGGGTGGTTCCGCCGGGTGCCATCCCGTGGGAGCGGGCCCCGCCCGCGAAGGCGACGCGCAGTCGCCGCCCTGTTGATCGGATGATCCCGAGCCTGTTTCCAGGGAATGAGCAAGGACACGCGCCCGGCGCGTTTCGCTTGCAAGGCAAGCTCCCACAACGGTTAAGGGCACCGGTAGGAGCGGCTTTAGCCGCGAAATGTCCCGTTTCTCGCAGGGGTGAAACGCTATCCGAAGGCGCGACCTGCAGGAACGACTTTAGCCGTGAAATGCCGGTGTGCCACCCTGCGGCCTTCGCGCCTGAAGGCGCTCCTACGGGCGACCGGCTCGCCCTGTGCCGACCCTCAGCCGTTCTCGTACAACCACGTCAGCAACGCGTCCTGCACGCGGGTGCCGCCGCCGTATTGCACGCCCTGTTCGTTGTGCAGCATGACCACCACGTAGCGTCGCCCCGATTTGGCGAGCAGGTAGCCCGCGCCGGCCCGGACGTCGCGCAGCGTGCCGGTCTTGATGTGGGCGTGACCGCGGATCGAGCCGCTGGTCAGCCGCTTTCGCATGGTGCCGTCGATCCCGGCGATCGGCAGGGTGGCAATCACCTCCGGCATGTAGGGGCTCTTCCACACCGACAGCAGCATGTCGCTGATCTGGCGCGGCGACAGCCGCGCGATCCGCGACAGCCCCGAGCCGTTTTCGACCACGGCACCTTCCCAGTTGATCCCACGGTCGGCGGCCCATCGCTCGATCACCCGTGCGGCCTTGAGCTTGGTGGCCGGCGTGCCCTCGATTTCCGCGCCGAGGGTCAGCATCATCTGGCGCGCCATCACGTTGTTCGACCACTTGTTCATCAGCCAGAGGTAATTCGTTAGCGGGCGCGAATCGTGGGTGATCAGGTGCCTTGAGCCGGCCTGCACGAGCCCCTTGCGCCAGTGGCCCGTGATCGTGCCGCCGGCGGATTCGAACAGCTCCTTGAAAGCGTGAAAGAAGGCATCGTGCGGGTCGCCGGCGACGCGGTAATACAGGTGCGGCGCACACTGGCGCGAGACGATGCCGCGCACCTGGATCTCCGCGCCCGGATCGGTGGGGTTACGGATGTCGATCACGGGCTGGTTGGTGTTGTTGCGGCAGGGTTGATCGACCAGGTTGAGCGTGTTCTGCAGCGCCATGCGCGGGTTCGGCGGCCACGTGGTTACCGAGGATTCGTCATCGCCGTGTGGCGTGATGCTGATGCGCACGGCGCGGTTGTCGAGCAACAGCGCGTTGGGCAGGGCGTTGTAGACCCGGTCCGGGCGGTTGTCGAAATCGCCCGGGTCGGCGGTGATCGGTGCGAAATACGAATCGTCGAGCACCACGTCACCGCGAATCTCCTTCACCCCCAGTTCGTGCAGGCGGCGCACGGCGTCCCACAGGTCCTCGCTGCGAAACCAAGGATCGCCGTAGCCCTTGATGTAGAGATCGCCCGCGATCACGCCGTTGACCGGCACCGAATCGGCCAGGAATTCGGTTTTCCACTTGAACGTCGGCCCGAGCACGTCCAACGCGGCGACCGTGGTCACCAGCTTCATCACCGAGGCGGGGTTGAACAATCGGTCGCCCTGGTGGTTGATCAATGGGGTGTCGCTGTCGACCGCCTGCACCCAGAGGCCGAAATGATTGGCATCCAGCTTCTGGGCCGCGAGTTCCGCGGTCACCTTGCCCGGCAGCGCGTTGTTCGCCGCCGGGGTGGCCAATGGCACAACCAGCAGGCAGGCCAGGCCCAGGGCCTGTGCCAGGGCCTGGGCCTGGAGCCAGCCGGTCGTCGGGGTGGAGGAAGGGGGCGTGGGCATGTGTCTGGGTAGCATCGGTTCCATGGGGTATTGGTCGTCCGTTGGGTCGGAAATTTTAGGCTGGGCCGAAACCAGGGATCACTGCCGGGGACATCGGTCGTAACGTATTCAAGGCCCGTAAGGGCCCGCGCGGTTGAGTCTCATCATGCCACAGGGAGAAGGCCTGCAAAGATGGGGATGCCGCTCCCTCGATTCCCCGTCGCCATGCGCTTTGAGGTAACCGTGGGCATTCAGTAAACTACCGCACTTCCTGTCGAATCCGAGCCTCGTTCGGATTTGATCAGATGACGCTTGCTTCAAATCTCATCGACTACCAGCGAAACCGCATTCCATGGCCGAAATCAACCTGATCGTGAACCGAATCGACAACCTCATCGAGCGCTCCGAGTCGCTCCGGGGGTACCTTTGACTACGATCTGAAGAAAGAACGTCTAGAAGAGGTCGATCGCGAGCTGGAAGTTCCCGACGTCTGGAATGATCCGGATCGCGCCCAGGCGCTCAACAAGGAGCGCGCCTCGCTGGTGCGTATCGTCGACACGCTCTCCGAGATGCGCGACGGCCTGACCGACGCGCGCGAAATCCTCGAGATGGCGGGCGAGGAGGACGACGAGGAGACCATTGCCTCGGTCGAGTCCGACGTGTCGACCTTCGAAAAGCAGATCGAGGATCTCGAGTTCCGCCGCATGTTCTCCGGCGAGATGGACGAGTCCAACGCCTACATGGACATCCAGGCCGGTGCCGGCGGCACCGAGGCGCAGGACTGGGCCTCCATCCTGCTGCGCATGTACCTGCGCTGGGCGGAAAAGCACGGCTTTACCACCGAGATCACCGAAATTTCCGACGGCGAGGTCGCCGGCATCAAGTCGGTCACCATCCGCTTCGAGGGCGAGTTCGCCTTCGGCTGGCTGCGCAGCGAGACCGGCGTGCACCGCCTGGTGCGCAAGTCGCCGTTCGATTCGGACAACCGTCGCCACACCTCGTTCGCCTCGGTGTTCGTCTCCCCCGAGATCGACGATGCGATCGAGATCGAGATCAACCCGTCCGACATCCGCACCGACGTCTACCGCGCCTCCGGGGCCGGCGGCCAGCACGTCAACCGGACCGAGTCCGCCGTGCGGTTCACCCACACCCCGACCGGCACCGTGGTGGCCTGCCAGTCCGAGCGCTCGCAGATCAAGAACCGCGACCGGGCCATGAAGCAGCTCAAGGCCAAGCTTTACGAGTTGGAGATGCAAAAGCGCCGCGCCGAGGCCCAGGCCGTCGAAGACACCAAGGCCGACGTCGGCTGGGGCAGCCAGATCCGCTCCTACGTGCTCGACCAGAGCCGCATCAAGGACCTGCGCACCAGCCACGAGACCGGCAACACCCAGGCCGTACTCGACGGCGACCTCGACCCGTTCATCGAGGCCAGCCTCAAGAGCGGCCTGTAACGCCAAACGAAGCCCCCCTGAGGGAGCGAGCCCCGCTCGCGAAGGCCGCCCAAGCGGCTGTCCCGGCCAGGGCACCGTGCCCAGCCCAACCGGGGACTCGCGCCAAGGCGCGATTCGCTTGCAGGGCAAGCTCCCACAGAGACAGGAAGCACACTGTAGGAGCGGCTTTAGCCGCGAAATTCACCGGAGACGACCTCCGGCTTCGCGCCTGAAGACGCTCCTACAGCCACACTGTGGGAGCGAGCCCCGCTCGCGAAGGCCGTCCAGGCGGCCGCCCCGGCCAGGGCACCGTACCCGGCCCAACCGGGGACTCGCGCCAAGGCGCGATTCGCTTGCAGGGCAAGCTCCCACCGGGACAGGAAGTAAATTGTAGGAGCGGCTTTAGCCGCGAAATTCACCGGAGACGACCTCCGGCTTCGCGCCTGAAGGCGCTCCTACAGCCACACTGTGGGAGCGAGCCCCGCTCGCGAAGGCCGTCCAGGCGGCCGCCCCGGCCAGGGCACCGTACCCGGCCCAATCGGGGACTCGCGCCAAGGCGCGATTCGCTTGCAGGGCAAGCTCCCACCGGGACAGGAAGCACACTGTAGGAGCGGCTTTAGCCGCGAAATTCACCGGAGACGACCTCCGGCATTCGCGCCTAAAGGCGCTCCTACGAAACGCGTTTGCAAGAAGACACGCCGGCACCGTCCGGCCCAACCCCACCACCAAGAGCCGAAACCATGGCCGAGCAAAAGCCCGCACTCGACGAGAACCAACTGATTGCCGAGCGCCGCGAGAAGCTCAAGAAGCTGCGTGAGACCGGCAACCCGTTCCCCAACGACTTTGACCGTGAGCACATGGCAGGCGAACTGCAGGCCGAGTACGGCGAGCACGACAAACCGTGGTTCGAGGAGAACACCGTGCGCGTCGCCGTCGCCGGTCGCGTCATGGCCAAGCGGGTGATGGGCAAGGCGAGCTTCCTCTCCATCCTCGACCAGTCCGGTCGCATCCAGTTCTACGTCTCCCGCGACGACGTCGGTGCCGACGTCTACCAGGACTTCAAGACCTGGGACATCGGCGACATCGTTGGCGGCGAGGGCGTGCTCTTCAAGACCAACAAGGGCGAGCTCTCCGTGCGGGTCGATGCCATCCGCATGCTCACCAAGAGCCTGCGCCCGCTGCCGGACAAGTTCCACGGCCTGTCGGACACCGAGTCCCGCTATCGCCAGCGCTACCTCGATCTCGTCATGAACGAGTCGGCGCGCAACACCTTCCGCGTACGCAGCCGCGTGATCCAGTTCATCCGCGACTACCTCAACCAGCGTGGGTATCTCGAGGTCGAGACGCCGATGATGCACGTCATCCCCGGCGGGGCGGCGGCCAAGCCGTTCATGACCCACCACAACGCGCTCGACATGCCGCTGTACCTGCGCATCGCGCCGGAGCTGTTCCTCAAGCGCCTGGTCGTGGGCGGCTTCGAGCGGGTCTACGAGATCAACCGCAACTTCCGTAACGAGGGGCTCTCCACGCGGCACAACCCCGAGTTCACGATGATCGAGTTCTACCAGGCCTACGCGGACTACCAGGACTTGATGAACCTCACCGAGGACCTGCTGCGTCGCTGCGCGCAAGAGGTCCACGGCGGCACGTCCATCGAGTACCAGGGCGACACCTTCGAGTTCGGCAAGCCCTTCGAGCGCCTGACCGTCCGTGAGGCGATCCTGCGCCACAACCCGGACCTTACCGCCGCCGACATCGACGAGATGGACAAGGCGCGCGCCGTGGCGGAGAAGCTGGGCATCCCGCTCAAGGACAGCTACGGCCTTGGCAAGGTGCAGATCGAGATCTTCGAGAAGACCGCCGAGCACAAGCTGCACGACCCGACCTTCATCACCGAGTATCCGGCCGAGGTCTCACCGCTGGCCCGTCGCAAGGACGATGACCCGTTCGTCACCGAGCGCTTCGAGTTCTTCGTCGGTGGCCGCGAGATTGCCAACGGCTTCTCCGAGCTCAACGACGCCGAGGACCAGGCCGAGCGCTTCGCCCAGCAGGTCAACGAGAAGGAAGCCGGCGACGAAGAGGCCATGCACTTCGACGCCGACTACATCCGCGCGCTGGAGCACGGCATGCCGCCGACGGCGGGGGAGGGGATCGGCATCGACCGGCTGATCATGCTGCTGACCGACTCGGCGTCGATTCGGGACGTGCTACTGTTTCCGCATATGCGGCCTGAGTAAATTCGCTTTAAAAATCCGCCGTTA